>NZ_BAAASM010000071.1:0-58826 GCF_039532885.1 Streptomyces nogalater
TCATGGAACTCCAAGGCGTCCAGGAACTCACCAACTTCTTCGAACGCCGCCCCTCCGCATACCAAGTCGCCGTCGAAGGCACCGTCGACCTCGACGAGGACTTCTGACCGGACTCCTTCAGCACGCCAGGCTGCCGCCGGCCGCACGGGCCTCGGCGGCGGCGTCGGCGAGGTCGTCCAGGAGACGGGCCAGGGCCGCCCGGGTGGGCTCGTCGGTGATCCGGCCGTCGGCGATCTTCAGGGTGGCGCGCGGGATGCGCAGTTCGCGGGGGATCACCCGGGCACCCATCACGGCGAGGGTCTCGGCCAGCCAGGCACGGGCCCGGTCGCCGCCGGTCGCCGCTGGGGACGCGCTGGCCAGGGCGACCGGCTTGCCGTCGACCTCGCCCCCGCCGACCAGCCACTCCAGGGCGTTCTTCAGTACCCCGGAGGTGCCGTGCGCGTACTCCGGGGTGACGATGAGCAGCCCGTCCGCCGCACCGACCGCACTCCGCAATTCGGCCACGACCCCGGGCAACGCCGACCTCTCCACATCTGCGTCGAAGAAGGGCAGCCGCCCCAGCCCCGGATCGACGACGACTTCCCGCGGGGCCACGGCCAACTCCCCCGCCGACCGCACCACGGCCGCGTTCAGCGACCCGCCCCGCAGACTCCCGCACAACCCGAGGATTCTCATACCGCCCAGCGTATGTTTCCGCCTGCCGTGGGCGCGGGGGGCCGGCGCCTGCCGCGGGGTGGGGCCGTCACCCCGCCAACAGGCCCTTTTCCAGGGCGACGACGACCGCCCGGGTGCGGTCGCCGACGTCGAGTTTGGCGAAGACGCGCAGGAGGTGGGTCTTCACCGTGGCCTCGCCGATCAAAAGGCGGCGGCCGATCTCGGCGTTGGACAGGCCGTCGGCGACCGCGCGCAGCACCTCGCGTTCGCGGGCGGTGAGGGCGACGGGTTCGGGGCGGCGCATGCGGGCCACGAGGCGTTCGGCGACCTTGGGCGCGAGGACCGTCTCGCCGCGCGCCGCCGAGCGGATGGCGTCGGCGAGCTGTTCGCGGGTGGTGTCCTTGAGCAGGTAGCCGACGGCACCCGCCTCCACGGCCCGTTCGATCTCGGCGTCCGTGTCGTAGGTGGTGAGGATCAGCACCCGGGTCGCGACCGGCAGGGCGACGATCTCGGCGGTGGCGGCCGCCCCGTCGAGCACCGGCATGCGCAGGTCGAGGAGGGCCACGTCGGGGGCGAGCCGCCGGACCAGGCCGACGCCCTCGCGGCCGTCGCTCGCCTCGCCGACGATCTCGATGGTGGGCTCGCCGGTCAGCAGGGCCACGACTCCGGCGCGCATCACGGCGTGGTCGTCGACCACGACGACCCGGACCGGGTCGTGGGCGGTGTCGGTCATCCGGTTCCTTCGGGGTGTCGGCGTGGCGGGTGCCGGGGCGGGTCTCAGCCGTGCGCGGGCGCGGGCAGGGTGGCGAGGACGCGGGTGCCGTCCCCCAGGGAGCTGGTGACGGTGAGGTCCCCGTCGAGTTCGGCGAGGCGCCGGCGCATGCCGTCGAGGCCGAACCCGCGGGAGTCCGCGACGACGAAGCCGTCGCCGTCGTCGGTGATCTCCAGTTCGACACCGCCGGGGACTTCGCTCAGGACGACGCCGACGGTGGAGGCCCCGGAGTGCTTCCGTACGTTGGCGAGGGATTCCTGGGTGCAGCGCAGCAGGGCGACGCGGGTGCGCTGGTCCAGGTCGAGGTCGGGCAGTTCGGCAGTGACGGTGAGGCCGGTGTCCTGGGCGAAGCGGTCCAGGGTGCGGCGCAGGGTGGTGGCGACCGAGCCGGGTGCGACACCGCTCGCCGGGACGGCGCCGACGAGTACCCGGGCCTCGGTGAGGTTCTCCCGCGCGGTCTGCTCGATGGAGGCGAGCTGCCGGGCGCTGCGTCCGGGGTCGGTGGTGAGGCCGGCGCGGGCGGCCTCGGCGAGTACGACGATGGAGGCGAGGCCCTGGGCGAGCGTGTCGTGGATCTCCCGGGCCATCCGCTCGCGTTCCTCGGCGGCGCCCTGCCGCTGGTGGGCGAGGGCCAGTTCCTCCTGGGTGAGGGCGAGTTCGGCGGTGAGCCGCTCCTGCCGCTCGTTGCTCTGGCCGATGAAACGGTGGATCCACAGGCCCAGGCCGGATCCGACAGCGTAGGCGGCGAGGGTGAACACCGTGTTGCCGGTAAGGAGTTGGGGGCTCCAGCCCTGGCCGAGGGTGCCGCCGAACACGGTGAGCGCGGCGGCGGCGCCGCTGAGGGTGACCGCGTCGCGGGGGGTGCGGGTGTAGAGCCAGAACTGCGGCAGGGACACGACGTAGAAGGCGGCCCCGCCGTCGAGGAGGTACGCGCTGCCGCCGAGGGCGAGGGCGAGGAGGCACAGGTAGGACCGGCGGTTCAGGAGGCGGGTGTGCGGCCGGAGGAGGGTGACGGTGTGGCACAGCGCGATCAGGGTGAGCAGGCACAGCATCCAGGTCTTGCGGGCCGGCGACCGGTCGAGCACGCCGCCGGCCGTCGGCAGCAGGCCGAACAGGATCCACACCGCCGTGTTCCCCAGCCGGATCCGGTCCGGGGTGAGCCGGTCGCTCGGCTGCCGCTGCCCGTGGCCCACGCTGACTCACCTCATTCGTAAGGGTGTTCGCGAATCCTATCGGCGGTGGCGGTCAGTTCACCGGCTCCAGCGGGCGGGGGGCGGGTTCGGCGGCGGCGCGGGCGCGGCGCACGCCCCGGGAGGGCCACCAGTTGGCCTCGCCGAGCAGGAGCATCAGGGAGGGCAGGACCAGCATGCGGATGACGAAGGCGTCCAGCAGGACGGCGACGGCGAGGCTGAAGCCGATCTGCTTCATCTCGATCAGGTGCAGGGCGGCGAAGCTGGCGAAGACGGTGACCATGACGACGGCGGCGCTGGTGACGACGCCGGCCGAGCTGCCGATGCCCTCGATGACGGCCTTGCGGGTGGGGACTCCGCGCAGCGCGGCCTCCCGGATGCGGCTGATCACGAAGACCTGGTAGTCCATGGACAGGCCGAACAGGATCACGAAGAGGAACAGCGGGACGCGGGAGCCGATCGAGCCGGTGGAGGTGAAGTCGACCAGTTGCTCGGCCCAGGTGTGCTGGAAGACCAGGACCAGCACGCCGAGCGAGGCGGCGGCGGACAGCAGGTTGAGGACGATGCCGACCAGGCCGAGGACGACGGAGCGGAACGCCCGGACGGTCATGGCGAAGGTGACCAGCAGGAGGGCTCCGATGATCAGTGGCAGCTTCTGTTCCTGGTGGGTGGGGTAGTCGGCGTAGCGGGCGACGTCACCGGTCACGGCGGTCTCGGCGCCCGGGACCCTGCCGACGGTTACGGGGATGCGGCGTTCGCGGATGTCCTTGAGGGAGGTCTGGGCCTCGTCCGTGCTGACGTGGTGCGGGACGTGGAGCTGGAGCATGCTGATCCGCCGGTCGGGCGAGGTGGTCAGGGTGGAGGTGCCGCTCAGCCGTGGGTCGTCCTCGACGCCGGCGGCGAGCGCGCGCAGGGCGGCGGTGACCTCGGCCGAGCGGCCGGCGTCGGCGCGGACGACGACCTGGTGCATGGACTTCAGCTCGGGGAAGGCCGCGTTGAGCCGGTCGTAGACCCGCATGGCGGTGATGGAGCGGGAGTGTGTCTCGCGGCCCATGTCGGTGAGCTTCAGGCCGAGGACCGGGGCGGCCAGGGCGAGCAGCGCGAGGACCGTGACCAGCAGGGTGGCGGCGGGCCGCTTGGCGACGGGCCGCAGCACGGCGGCGGTGATCCGCCCGGGCCCGGCCTTGTACGTCTTCGGCTTCTTCGGCGCGAGCCCGCGGGCGGCCCGGCGCCCGGCCCGGCGCTCCGCCCGCGTCCCCATCATGGCGAGCAGCGCGGGCAGGACCGTCAGGGAGCTGACGACGGCGACGAGGGTGACGACGATCGCGCCGGTGGCGATGGAGGAGAAGATGACGTCGTCGGCGAGGTACAGGGTGGCGCTGGAGACGGCGACGGCGAGCCCGGAGAGGACGACGGCCCGGCCGGAGGTGTCGGCGGCGATCTCCACGACGGCCCGCGGGCTCAGCCGGCCGCCGCCGCGGGCGCGTTCCTCCCGTTCCCGCTTGAGGTAGAAGAGGGTGTAGTCGACGCCGACGGCGAGGCCGATGAGCAGGATGACGTTGGTGCCGATGCCCGCGTCGGGGAAGACGTGCGAGGCCGCCATCGACAGTCCCACGGCAGCCACGATCGAGGACAGGGCGAGCAGCAGCGGTACGAGGGCCATGGCGAGGGAGCTGAAGACGAGCAGCAGGGTGATCAGGGTGACCGGCAGGGCGATGACCTCGGTGCGCGAGAGGTCGTCGCCGCGCAGCTTCTCGACGCCCTTGCTGATGGAGGGCGAGCCGGTCTCCTCGATCCGCAGCCCGGGGTGGGCCTTCTGCACGGCGGCGGTCCGCGCGAGCAGCGGCTCGACGTGCTTCTTGCCTTCCAGCTCGGGGCCGTTGAGGGTGACGGTGACCCGTACGGCGGTGTGCCGAGCGTCGCGCACCGGTGCGGCGACGGAGCGGACCTCGGGGAGCGCCCGCATCAGGGCGGTGAGGTCGGCGGCGGCCGCGTCGGCGTCACCGGTGTCGAGCCGTCCGCCGCCGGGCTTGGCGGTGATCAGGACGTGTTCGACGGGCCGCTGCTGCAACCCGCCCTCGGCGGCGATCGCCTCACCGCGTCCCGCCTCGCCGATACGGAAGTCCTCGGTGGTCGCCGCGTTGGTGCCGACGGCCATGCCGACTCCGAGGCACAGCACGACGAACACCAGCCAGCCGACGATGCCCCGCCAGGGGTGGGCGGCACTCCAGCCGGCGATACGCACAGGGAGATTCTTCATACCGGCCATGCTCTTGGCCGGGGGCCCACCGCCGACAGCGGCGACCGGTTGAACCTGGGGTCCACCGGGTGGTGGACCCCAGGTACGGCGGCGGGGGTCGGGCAGTCCGCGCTCGTGTAAGCCGGGCTCCGCCCGGTATTCGACCGGACCTCGGTGGTCTGCTGACCGGGCCCCGGCCCCACGTTGCGATCCGGAACGTGCCGATGTGATGATCCAGCCGTGAGTGAGCATGGGGGCGACGCGGGATCGGCGGAACGGAAGCCGAGGTCACCGCTGTACGACTATGTGGACCTGACGTTTGACGGCCAACGGGACACGACCGCGCCGGATGCGTCCGAGGGCGCCGGTTTGCCCGAGCGTGCGGCAACCCTCGCCGAAGGCCCGGACGGCGCCGAGCGCAGACGACGGGAATTCGCCGCCCTGCTGGGCGAGTTCAGGCGCACGCCCGTGCTGGTGCCGGTGGACGAGGAGGGCGACCCGCTGACGGGCGATTTCGGCGGCGTGCGCTGGATCTACGCCTTCTCGGACGAGTCGGCGCTGGCCCGTTTCGCGCTCGCGCGCGGTGAGGGCGGCCGGGAGTGGGCGTACCAGCGGTGGCTCGGGGCACGCCTGCTGGACGCGATGGCGCCGGCGGTCGGGGTGCCGTGCGGAGTGGCGCTGGACTGTGCGGACGGTGAGGAAGGGATGGTCTTTCCTCCGGTGCGCGGGGTGGTGCCGGACGAGGTGGCGGTGGACGTCGACGGTGGGACGGGGGTCGCGTAGTGACGGCTGGCGGCGGCAAGGACCTGGCGACGGAGGGGCTCGGCCTGATCGCCAAGGGGCTGACGGACGCGCTGGGAGAGTTGAAGGAACTGGGCATGGTCGGCGAGGCCGGTGCCGGGCGTGGTTTCTCCGACATCGCGCTGTCCGGGCTGGAGCTGGGCCATGAGGGGCTGACGAGTGAGTTCAAGTCCTTCTGCGAGCGCTGGGAATGGGGCGTGCGGTCGCTCATCAACGAGGGCAACGGGTTCGCCATGAAGACCGGGCTGGCGGCGGGCACGTACTACGAGACCGACAAGTACGTCGAGGGCACCTTCAAGATCGTGGAGAACGCGGCCATCGGCAATCCGTACGCCTCCGAGGAGGAGGTGGAGAAGATGGGCTGGGGCGAGATCGCCGGGTCCGGTGCGTACGGCGGTGATGTCGACTACAGCAAGGAGTCCTTCGAGCAGGCCTGGGAGAACAGCAAGCAGGGCTGGAAGGACGCCGGACGCGATGTGATGACCTCGCACACCATCGGGCCGGTGCCGGGGATGAACCCGGAGAACCTGCACAGCGCGCTGGGGATGTCGGACAAGGAGTACGACCGGATGCTGGACGACACCTTCGGCCCCTCCCCCGAGGACCGTGCCAGGGCCGCCGCCGGACAGCAGGGCACCGGGCAGCGGGACGGTGAGCGCTGATGGGCCTCGGGGATGTGACCAACTCCCTGCTGAGCGGTGCCGAGGACCTCTACGACAAGGGCAAGAAGAAGCTCGGCGAGGGCGTCGACTGGGCCACGGACAAGGTCGGCGACAAACTGGACGACGTCGGCTTGCACAAGTGGGCCGACGTGGTGGAGGACTGGGGCGACGGCGTCGCCTCCGACCTCGGGGCGACGCCGGGTGAGCAGCAGCTCGGCGAGACCGAGGAGGCCAACGAGCTCGTCCACGGCGATCCGGCGAAGATCCGCGCGAGCGCCGGGCATCTGCGGGACTTCCATGGCGCGTTCGACAGGGTCGGCCAGGGGCTGAAGAAGGTCGACTCCTCCGGCTGGAAGGGCGAGGGCGGTGACGCCTTCCGCAAGAAGTTCGGCGTCCATCCCACCAAGTGGACCCAGGCGGCCGAGGCCTGCAAGACGGCGGCCGGGGCTTTGGAGTCGTACGCCGACACCGTGAAGTGGGCGCAGAGGGAGGCCAAGGAGGCCGTAGCGGTCTACAAGGAGGGCGTGAAGGCGTCCAAGGAGGCGTACGACGCCTACAAGGACAAGGTCGAGACGTACCGGGCGAAGGCGAAGGCGGGTGAGGATCCCGGCCCGGAGCCGGGGACGTTCCACGATCCGGGCAAGGCGAAGATCCAGGCCGCCCGGCACAGGCTCGCCGAGGCCCGCAAGCAGCGCAACACCGCCGCCTCCGAGGCCCGGGACAAGGTCAAGGAAGCCCTCGCCCACGCCCCGGCCGAACCCCCGCCCCTGGAACGGATCCGCCACGATCTCAAAGACGGCTACCTGGCGGTCAACACCGAGCTGACCCATGTCGTGGGCGGAGCCCTCAAGGGCACGGCGGGCCTGGTCAACTTCGTCCGCGGGCTCAACCCGGTGGACCCCTACAACCTCACCCACCCGGCCGCGTACCTGCAGAACGTCAGCATGACGCTCTCCGGCCTGGTCTCCACCGCCGCCCATCCGGAGCGGGCCGCGAAGGCCGCCGTCGACAGCTTCAAGAAGGACCCTTCCGAGTTCTTCGGCCGCATGCTCCCCGAACTGGTCGGCACCAAGGGCGCGGGACTGGCCCGGGGCGGGCTCCGGCTCGGACTGAAGCAGGGGCTGGAGGAGGCCGCGGAGCAGGGGGCGCGCACGGGTGCCCGGAAGACGGCGCGGGATCTGGTGAACGAGGACCCGCACGGGCCCTCGCGTGAGCCGGACTCCGTCTACAGCGGCGGCACCGACCCGATCGACCTCGCCACCGGCAGGATGTTCCTGCCGCAGACAGACGTCACCCTCCCCGGCGCGCTCCCCCTGGTCCTCGCACGTCGCGTCGAGTCGGGTTACCGGCTGGGCCGCTGGTTCGGCCCGTCCTGGTGCTCCACCCTGGACCAGCGCCTGGAGATCGACGCCGAGGGAGTCGTCTACGTCACGGAGGACGGCCTCCTCCTGTCCTACCCCCACCCCGCCCCCGGCCAGCCCACCCTGCCCGGCCACGGCCCCCGCCTCCCCCTGGACCGGGTGGACGGCGGCTACACCGTCACGGACCCCCGCACCGGCCGCACCTGGCACTTCGCCGACCGCGGCCCCGGCCTGGCCGTCCTGGAACAGACGGACGACCGCAACGGCGACTGGATCACCTTCGAGTACGACGAGGCGGGAGTGCCCTCGGCCGTCGTCCACAGCGGTGGCTACCGCCTGCGCGTCGAGAGTGCCGGCGGACGGGTCACCGGCCTGTACCTGGCCGGGGCGGGCGAGGGCGGATCCGACCTCCCGCTGGTCCGGTACGGGTACACGGAAGGGAATCTCACCGAGGTCCGGAACTCCTCCGGGCTGCCCCTCCGGTTCGCCTACGACGAGCGGGGACGCGTCACCTCCTGGACGGACACCAACGGGCACGCGTACACGTACGCGTACGACGACCGGGACCGGTGCGTCGCGCAGGGCGGCACCGAGGGGCATATGAGCCTGCGGCTGTCCTACGGCGAAAGGGACCCGGACACCGGCCTGCGGACCACGGAGGCGGTCAACGGCGAGGGCGCCGTACGCCGGTACGTCGTCAACGACCTGCACCAGATCGTCGCCATGGTGGACCCGGCGGGGCACACCCGGCGCTTCACCCACGACCGGTTCCACCGCCTGCTGTCCGAGACCGACGCCGTCGGCCGCACGACGTCCCGCCGGTACGACGCCATGGGGAACGTGACGGAGATCGTCCGTCCGGACGGCCGGCGCACGACGCTTACCTACGACGCCCGCGGGCTGCTCACGCGTCTGGTGCGTCCGGACGGCAGCACGCTCCGCCAGGAGTTCGACGAGCGCGGGAACCTCACCTCGGTGGCCGATTCGGCCGGCGGCCGGACGTACTTGACGTACGACGAGCGCGGCCATGTCTGCGCGACGCGCGACCAGTACGGCCGGGTGACCACCATCCGCTGCGACGCGGCCGGCCTGCCCGCCGAGGTGCGCGATCACGCGGGCAACGTCATGCGGTACCGGCGGGACGCCTTCGGCCGCGTGACCGCCCTCACGGATCCCCTCGGTGCGACCGGCGAGCTGGAATGGTCCGTCGAAGGCCGTGTCACGCGTCGCCGGAATCCGGACGGGACCGAGGAGTCGTGGACGTACGACGGTGAGGGGAACTGCCTCACCCACACGAACACGGTCGGCGCGGTCACCCGCTTCGAGTACGGCCCGTTCGACCTGCTGACCGCGCGCGTCGAACCCGACGGCTCCCGTTACGAGTTCGCGTACGACAACGAACTCCGCCTGACCCGGGTAACCAACCCCCAGGGACAGACGTGGAGTTACGAGTACGACTCCGTCGGACGACTGAGCGCGGAAACCGACTTCGGCGGGCGGCTCATCCGGTACGCGTACAACGCGGCCGGCGAGTTGGTGTCCCGCACGAACGCCCTCGGCCAGGTCGTCTCGTTCGAGCACGACGAACTGGGGCGGATCGTCCGCAAGAGCGTCGACGGGGAGGTGATGACGTACACCTACGACTTCACCGGCGAGATCGCCCACGCCGCCAACGGCCACGCGGAGCTCACCCTCCTCCGTGACCGGCACGGACGCCTGGTCTCCGAGCGGCTCAACGGCCGTGAAGTGACCTACCGGTACGACGAGTTCGGCAACCTGACCGCGCGCACGACACCGTCGGGCGCCGTCAGCACCTGGGAGTACGACGCCGCCGGGAAGCCCTGCCGGCTCACGGCCGACGGTCGCGTCATCGCGCTGGAATACGACCGGACGGGGCGCGAGGTCAGCCGTCGGTTCGGCGAGTCCCTGACCGTCTCCCGGTCGTTCGACGCCATGAACCGGCTGGTCTCCCAGGCAGTGGACCATTCCCGCCGATCTGTCCAGGCGCGCACCTACGCCTACCGCTCGGACGGCAGCCTGACCAGGGTCGAAGACCAGCTGAACGGCACCCGGCACTACGAACTCGACCTGGCGGGCAGGACCACCCGGGTCACCGGGGACAGGTGGGCGGAGTCCTACGCGTACGACCGGCTGGGCAACCAGACCGCCGCCGACTGGCCCGCGCGGCAGTTCGGCGACGACGGGTGCGGCGAACGCGGCTACCAGGGCGCCGACCTCGTCCGCGCCGGCCGGATACGCTACGAGCACGACGCCGCGGGACGTGTGGTGCTGCGCCGGCGGACCCGGCTCTCCCGCAAACCGGACACCTGGCGGTACAGCTGGGACGCGGAGGACCGGCTCACCCGGGTCGTCACTCCGGACGGCACGGTGTGGCGGTACCTGTACGACCCGCTGGGCCGGCGCATCGGCAAGCAGCGCATCGCCGGGAACGGGGTCGACGTACTGGAACAGGTGGACTTCACCTGGGACGGCACCTCGATGTGCGAGCAGACGACCAGCTGGGCGGACTCGGCCGACTCGGTGACCCTGACGTGGCACCTCAACGGGGCCGAAGCGGTTGCGCAGAGCGAGCGCCGGTCCATGGCCACGGCCCCGCAGGAGGAGATGGACGCCCGCTTCTTCGCGATCGTGTCCGATCTCTCGGGCACTCCGTGCGAGCTGATCGACGAGTCCGGCGACATCGCCTGGCGCGCCCGGGTGACCAACTGGGGGAAACTGTCCTGGTCGGTGCGGAGCCACGCCTATACTCCGCTGCGTTTCCCGGGACAGTACTTCGACCCCGAGACGGGCCTCCACTACAACTACCTCAGGTACTACGACCCCGACATCGGCCACTACCTCAGCCTGGACCCCCTCGGCCTGGCTCCGGCGGCCAACCCTGTCGGCTACGTGGACCGCCCTTCCGTCTCCTGCGACCCCCTGGGCCTCGCCCCCCAGAAGTCACCGATCCCGCCCAAGCCGTACGAGACACCGAATCTCTCCCACTTGGCACCGCATTTCAACCCGGAGGGAGGGATGAGCAACTGCACCTATGTGGCCGAGGCCTTCGACCGGTACCTTGCGGGTGAGGGCATCAAACCTGTCCCCGGTAATATCCCGCTCCAATCCCTCGATCGACTGGAGAGCGTGTACGGAAGAAAGTTCACGGAAACCGGATTCTGGGACATGGTCGATCACATCCGGAACTCCGGCCACGGGGCCCGGGGCCTGGTGGCCGCGCGCCCTGAAGCAGGCATGGCAGGCCATGTGTTCAACATCGTGAACCACCAGGGCCGCGTACTCTTCTCCGATGTGCAGACAGGCTTCGTCGATCCCATGCTCTACAAGACATTCAAGCTGATGAGGACCAACTAATGTACACGATGGAACAGGCGGAGCGGCTGGCGGCGGAGGCTCTGCGTCAGAAGTTCGGCGAGTGGAGCGATCAGGTCGCCCTGTTCGGCAACGGAGAATTCGCAACGAAAAAGGGAGACTTTTTCTATTTCGGTTTCCAGTCCACGAAATATATCGAAACCCGGGACGAGAAGTACTTCGACTACGGCCCCAACTGCATTTCGGTACACAGCGAGACCGGCGAATGCCACTTCCTCGACATTCACGAGGTCCTGACCTTGAACCCCTTCAAGACGGACTGATCCAGGTCGATGACAGGTCGATGATCACTGGTCAGTGGCCTGAAGCGGCAGACGAGTCGGGCTGTACGCCGGGTTCTCCAGAAGCATCCTTCTGACCTGCGGCTTCGTGGAGTGAACCGGCTGTGACCTGCTAGGACGGGTTGCAGAGGCGATCTGAGGCAGTCAGAGGAAATCGCTCTGATTCGACCCCGGATCGACCCGGGTCGCTCAGAGGCAACCAGAGGCAACCCCTCTGCCCCTGCCGCCCGAGCGTCCGGTCAAGGGCCCCCGAGCGAAAAGGGAGCCGATGAGGCGGTCACTGCCACGGGCTGCGAGGTCGTCCGCGCCGAAGCCGGAGCGCAGCCAGGCATTGGCATAGTCCGCCTGGGCGAGGTAGGGGGCGAGGGCTGTGCGCGCCATCGTGCGGGCCCTGTCAGGGTCGGCCTCCAGCACCACCGACACCGACGGTGCCAGCAGCGGGCCTCACTCAGCAGTTCGCGGGTGTGTACGGGCGGTGGTGGTCCTGGTCGAACTTCGGGTGGCCCACGCCCAGGCCAAGAAGCACACGATCCCGCATTTGCGCCGGCAGCGCGTGGTATGCCGCCGCGAGGGCGCCGGGGCGGGCTGTTCGCTCTTCGCGACCGTGCCCTTCGACGCCGAGGTGCGTCGGTCCCGGGAAACAGGCTCCTGGAGCGGGTTCGTGGGCGACATACTGGCCGCTGTGACGACTTACGAGACCAAGACGCGATGAGCACACCGACCCTGGTCGTCGTGAGCGGCGGCCCAGGCACAGGGAAAACCACACTCGCCCACGAACTCGCCCGTGTCCTCGGATGCCCCGCGATCATCCGCGACGAGATCAAACAGGGCATGGTCATGTCCCATCCCGGCTACCAGAGCGGCGGCGGCGATCCCCTCAATTACCCGACCCTGGACGCCTTCTTCGGAGTACTTAAGGTGCTCCTGAAGGCCGACGTCACGGTGGTCGCTGAAGCGGCCTTCCAGGACCGGCTGTGGCGGCCGAACCTCGAGCCGCTCACCGGCCTCGCACATCTCCGCGTCATCCGCTGCACCACCGACGCCGATATTGCCCACGACCGCATCGTCCAGCGCGCCGAGGAAGACGCCCACCGGGCCGCCCACGGCGACCAAGACCTGCTCGACTCCATCGCCGCCGGAGGACACTCTCTCGACTCCTTCGTCCCGATCTCCTTGGACGTCCCCACCCTGACCGTGAACACCTCACACGGCTACCAGCCGGCTTTGCCGGATATCGCAGCCTTCGCCCGCGCACCCGTCCACGATGGCGCGTCACCCGAGCGCACGATGGAAAGCTGACGTGTCGCTCAGAGCGGAGTAACCGACAAGCTCACACGCAGAGGCCGACGCCCCTCAGGGACGCCGGCCTCTTCCATGCTGAGCCCGCCCGTTCTCCGCAATGGACGAACTGGCGCAGATGAGCCCCGGATCCGGCGGCGGGGCAGGTGTGAGCCGGATCCGGGGTGGTGTGGGCCCTCGGTGGGCGACTATTTGACGGCTCCGGCCGTGACGCCGCGGGTGAGGGTGCGCTGGAAGATGAGGAAGAAGACGACCATGGGAATGATGCCAAGGAGGGCGGCGGCGCTCAGGGCGGTGGGGTCGCTGGTGTACTGGCCCTGCATGACGGACAGGCCGAGGGGGACGGTCTGGTTGTCGTTGGAGATGAGCAGGACGAGTGGGTAGAGGAACTCGTTCCAGCTCCAGACGAAGAAGAACACGCACATCACCGACAGGGTCGGCCAGCTCATGGGCAGAATGATGCGCCACAGGATGGTCCAGCGGCCGGCGCCGTCGAGGGAGGCGGCCTCGATGAGTTCGCGGGGGAAGCTGCTGAAGACGGAGGAGAGCAGGTAGGTACCGAATGCGCTGTAGGTGATGCCGACGAGGATGGTGTAGCCGAACTTTCCGTCGTACAGGCCCATCTCCTTGAACAGGTAGTAGATGGGGTAGACCAGTCCTTCCTGTGGCAGGACGTTGACGCCGAGGAAGAAGACGAGGAAGGCGGTGCGCCAGCGGACGCGGCCGATGCCGATGGCGTAGGCGTTGAAGAGGGCGAGGACGACGGCGATGAGGACGACGCCGAGGCTGATCTGGATGCTGTTGACAAGCTTCTGGGTGAAGTCGACGCGTTCCCAGACGTCGCCGATGATGTCCCAGTTCCAGTGGTCGGGCCAGGACAGTGACCCGTTGGTCCGGTAGTCGGCGCTGGTCTTGAAGGAGTTGAGCAGGATGATCGCGAACGGGGCAAGGAAGGCCAGGACGAAGACGGTGACCGCGGCGAGGACGGCGTAGGAGCCTGCACTGCGCTTGCGGGGAGCCTTGCTCCTGCGCCGCCGCGTGGCGGCGGGAGGGCCAGAGGTGTGTGTCTTCGTGGTGCGGGACGTGACAGGGGTGGTGGTGTCGGTGGTCATGGTCATCCGTCCTCGCGGGCCTGGCGGGTGAGCATCGTTCCGGCGATGATCAGCACCAGCAGGGTGATGGTGCTGGAGATCGCGGATCCGTAGCCGACGTCGGCGCGTTCGAAGAAGTTCTGGTAGGCGAAGTAGGCGGGGACGAGCGTGGAGTTGCCGGGTCCGCCGCCGGTGAGGACGAAGATCTGGGCGAAGACCTTCAGGCCGGCGATGGTGGTGGTGACGAGGACGACGTAGACCTCGGGCCGCAGGATGGGCACGGTGATGCGGGTGAAGCGCTGCCACCAGGAGGCGCCGTCGAGTGAGGCGGCCTCGTAGAGTTCGGGGTCGATGCGCTGCAGGCCGGACATGAAGAGGACGAGCGGGTAGCCGAGCTGCATCCAGACCAGGACGCCGAGGACGACCCAGAGTGCGAGGTCGGGGTCGCCGAGCCAGTTCTCGGCCAGGGAGCCGAGGCCGATCTTGCTCAGGAGGCTGTTGACGGCGCCTTCGGGGGCGAGGATCCACCCCCACATCAGGCCGGTCACGGCGACGGGGATGACCTGGGGCAGGTAGAGGCCGGAGCGGAAGACGCCGACGATGCCGTCGCCGTGCTTCTTGCCGATGTAGTCGAACAGCAGCGCAGCCAGGAACAGGCCGAGCAGGGTGGGGACGACGGCGATGCCGATGATGACGAAGGCGATGTTGCGGAAGGAGGCCCAGAAGTCGGCGTCCTGGAAGAGGCGTGTGTAGTTGTCCAGGCCGATGAAGGTGGGGTCGCCGATGCCCTGCCACGCCGTGAGGCTGTAGTAGAAGGTCATCACCAGCGGGACGACGAGGAAGAGCAGGCTCAGCAGCAGGCCCGGCGCGAGGAAGACGGCATAGCCCGTGGACCGCGGGTGACGTTTGGTTTTCACTGTTGCTCCTGGTTGGGCGGGGCGGCTGCCGCGGCGGGCCCGGGCAGCCGCCCCCGGAACGCGTGGTTACCGGCCGGCGGCGCGATGAGGCGACGGCCGGGGAGGGAACGTCACGGCCGGGTCGCGACGTACTTCTCGTAGGGGGCCGCCAGCTCGTCGAGGACGGAGTCGGCCTTGCCGCCGTTCATGAGGTTCTGCGTGGCGGCGACCCAGGTGTCGTAGTAGCCGGCGACCGGCCAGTCGGGGTAGAAGGCCAGGCCGTCGTTCTCCTGGGCCTGCGCGAAGGCTTCGGTGAGCTGGCGGGACTTAGGGTTGGTGATGTCGGCCGGCTTGGCAGCGAGCGGGACGTTGCCCTCCTCACCGATCAGCTTCTGGATTTTGTCGGACATCGTGATGTCGATGAAGTCCTCGGCGAGCTTCTTGTTCTTGGCCTTGGTGGGGATGACCCAGTTGTTGCCGCCGGAACCAAGCGTCCTCTCGCTGCCCGGGTAGGGGGCGGTGGACCACTTGAAGTTCTTGATGTCAGTGGTCAGGCTGCCGAACCACCAGTTGCCGCCGACCATGATGGGCCGCTTGTTCGAGACGAACTGCTCGGCCATGTCGCTGCCCTTGAGACCGACGTCCTTCTTGTCGAAGTAGCCCTTGTCGAGCCACTCCTGGTACTTGTCGACGGCGTAGGTCATCTCGGGGCCGTGGAAGTCGACCTTGCCCAGGTAGCGCTGGTAGTTGTCGACCCAGGTGTTGTTCGCCTTGGACAGGGCGAGCAGGTAGAACCAGTGGCTGGCGGGGTGGTCGTTACCGGCGTTGGCGAGCGGCGTGATGCCGACGGCCTTGAACTTCGCGAGCGCGGCCTCGAAGCTCTTGAAGTCGGTGGGCTTGTCGACGTTGTACTTCTTGAACAGGTCGTCGTTGTAGTAGGTGAGGACGAACTCACCGTAGTTGGGTATGCCGTACCACCTGTCGCCGCCCATCTCGCCCTTGTCGTTGTAGCGGGCGGTGACCGAGGCGCTGTCGCTGATCCTCCTGTCCCAGCCGTGTTCCTTCACCAAAGGGGTGAGGTCGGTGAGCAGGCCCTGCTTGGCGAGCTGGCCGGTGGTGGCGTTGCCCTTGTTGTACTCCATGACGTCGGGCGCCTTGTCGGAGTTGAGGATCATGCCGGCGTTCTGCTGGATCTGTTCGAACGTCTTGCGCTCGAAGACGACCTTGACGTCGGGGTGGGTCTTCTTGAATTCGGCGATGGCCGCGTCCCACGCCTTGCTCAGGGCCCCGTCCTCCTGCTCGTAGTGCCACAGGCGGAGGGTCTTGCCGTCGCCCTCGGCGGTGCCGGAGCCGCCGCAGGCGGTCAGCGGTGCCAGCAGGGCCAGGGCGGTGACCGCGAGGAGGAGCGGCCTTCTGCGAAGGACGGAGGGGATGCGTGGGATGTTCAAGGTTGTTCCTTGGTGTGCGTCGTTGCGACAGGGCGGGCGGTGTCAGCTGGTGGTGCGGCGGCGGTGGACGCGGGCTTCCCACGGCTGCAGGGTGTGCGGCTGCGTGAGCGGGCTGGTGGCGGGAACGTTGGCAATCAGGGTTTCGCTGTGTTCCCAGCCGTCAGGCAGGTCGACGGTGAGGTCGGTGCCGCTGAAGTTGGCCAGGACGAGGAGTTCGGTGCTCCGTTCCGCGTCGTGGCGGGTGAAGGCGTAAAGCTGTTCGTGCTCGGGGTGGAGCATGTGGAAGTCGCCGTGGGTGAGGGCGGGTTCGGTGTGCCGCAGGGCGATCAGGCGGCGGTAGTAGTGGAAGACCGATTCCGGGTCGGCGAGCTGGGCCTTGGCGTTCACGTCCGTGTAATCGGGATTGACGGCGATCCATGGAGTGCCGGCGGTGAAGCCGGCGTGCTCGGTGGCGTCCCACTGCATGGGGGTGCGGGCGTTGTCCCGGCTGCGGTGCCGCAGCCCCTGCATGACGGCGTCGGGATCCGTACCGTGCGCGGTCTGCTCGCGGTAGTGGTTGAGAGACTCGATGTCCCGCAGGTCGTCGATGGAGGTGAACGGGGCATTGGCCATGCCCAGTTCCTCACCCTGGTAGACGAAGGGCGTGCCTCGGTGCAGGTGCAGGACCGTGGCCAGCAGCTTGGCGGAGCGGTCCCGGTAGGCGGGGGTGTCGTCGCCGAAGCGGGAGACCACCCTGGGCTGGTCGTGGTTGTTCCAGTACAGGCTGTTCCAGCCGGTCTCGCCCAGGCCGGTCTGCCAGCGGCCGAGGCTGGCCTTGAGGTCGGTCAGCTTCAGGGGCCGGACGTCGAACTTGCCGCCGGAGCCCTGGTCGAGCCCGACGTGCTCGAACTGGAAGACCATGTCGAGCTCGCGCCGGGCGGGGTCGGTGAAGAGCTTGGCCTCTTCCACCGTGACGCCGGGCATCTCGCCGACGGTGAGCAGCCGGCGGGGGTGGCGGTCGAAGACCTCGCGGTGCATCTCGGCGATGTAGTCGTGGATGCGAGGTCCGCACACGTAGTAGGGGTGGCCGAGACCGTAGCGGGCGCCTTCGGGGACGATTCCGTCGGGCAGGGCCGGGTCCTTGGAGATCAGGTTGATGACGTCCATGCGGAAGCCGTCGACCCCGCGCTCCAGCCACCAGCGCATCATCGCGTACACGGCCTGGCGGACTTCGGGGTTGTCCCAGTTCAGGTCGGGCTGCTTGCGGGAGAAGGTGTGCAGGTAGTACTCGCCGCTGGCGATGTCGTACGTCCATGCGGGACCCGAGAACCACGACTCCCAGTTGTTCGGTTCCGCTCCCGGCGTTCCGGGCTCCATGCCCTCGCGGGGCGGGCGCCAGATGTACCAGTCGCGCCGCGGTCCGTCCGGTCCGCCGTCGCGGGAGGCGGTGAACCAGGCGTGCTCGTCGCTGGTGTGGTTGACGACCAGGTCCATCACCAGTTTCATGCCGCGCTCGTGCACCGAGGCCAGGAGCCGGTCGAAGTCGGCGAGCGTGCCGAAGAGCGGGTCGATGTCCTGGTAGTCGCTGATGTCGTAGCCGTTGTCGTCGTGTGGCGAGGGGTAGACGGGCGAGAGCCAGAGCACGTCCACGCCGAGCTCGGACAGGTAGTCCAGGCGCTCGATGATGCCCTGGAGGTCGCCTATGCCGTCCGCGTCGGAGTCGGCGAAGGAGCGCGGATAGATCTGGTAGACCACCGCGTTGCTCCACCAGGAGTCGGCGGGGCTGGCTGCGTTTTCCGGCACGTCAAACCTCATCGTGTGGGATCGGCTACGGAGAGTGAAGAGGGAGGAGTGGGGCAGGCCGTGGTGATGGCCGGTGGGGTGGGTCAGGAGATGGCCGCGCCCACCGCGTCACGGATGACGAGGCAAGCGGCGCCCCTGGCCCACAGGTCGTGGCGGACGGGGTCGACGTGGATGTCGCAGTCGCGGGCAGCCGTGGAGAACGCGTGCGCCTCCAGGGCCTGTGTCGCCGCCGGGCCGAAGAGGTCGTAGGCGACCGCTCCCTCTCCGGCGATGATGATCTTTTGCAGGTTCAGGAGATTGCACATGCCGGCCAGTCCCCGTCCCAGGGCGGCTCCTGCTTCGGCGAACGCGGAGCGGGCGACGGCCTGGGCGGACCCGCCTGCGGGCGAGCGTGCGAGATCGGTGGCTTCGGAGATCGTGGTGCAGGGGATGCCCGCGTCTTGCAGGTGGCGCAGGACCGCCCGGTCCCCGGCGAGAGCTTCCAGGCAGCCGCGGCGGCCACAGCTGCACATCGGGCCCGCGGGGTCGAGGGGCAGATGGCCGAGCTCTCCGGCCAGGCCGGTGGCGCCGGAGAACAGGGTTCCATCGAGCAGCAGGCCGCAGCCGATGCCGGGGCCGACGGTGACGACGGCGAACGAGTCGACGTCGCGGCCCTGCCCGAACCAGCGTTCTGCGACGACCAGGGTGTTGACGTCGTTGTTCACGACGACCGGCAGACCGGTCGCTTCACGCAGCGGGCCGGCCACGTCGACCTTGTCCCAGTCGAGCAGGGCCGAGTAGCGGCAGATGCCGGCGCCCGAGTCGACGTGGCCGCTGACCCCGACTCCGAGCCCCAGTACCCTGTCCGCCGCTTCGGGCGCCTCGGAGAGAAGCCTGCTGGTCAGGGCTGCAGCGGCGGACAGGGCGGTCTCGGGTGTGCAGTCGGCGATCGGCTCCTCGGCACGGGCCAGGACGTTGGCCGCCATGTCGGTGACAACTCCGGAGACCTGCGCGGGACCGATCTTGATGCCGACGACGATGTGCTTGTCCGGATTGACGTAGAGCATCTTCTGCGGCCGTCCCCTCCCCTGAGGAACGGCGTCCGATTCGTGCAGGTAGTCGTGCTCCAGGAGCGGGGGAAGCATCCGGGTCACGCTGGAGGGGACGAGACCCAGGCGCTGGGCCAGCTGGGTGCGCGAGATGGGACCCGCGGTGAGGACGGTCGCGAAGATCTCCGCCCGGGTCTGCTCACCGACAAGCTCCGAGAAACGGATCTTGGACGGGCTCATCACGCGCGCCTCCAAAGGTGTAGTCGGTCAAGGGCTGGTCTGTCCGGTCCGCTTCCATCGAACCCGATGCGGAACACGCCGTCGTCGGTGACGGCGAAACCGTGGCGCAATCAGGGCCGGGGAGATCGCCGTGCTCTCCTCCCGCCTTCCCCCGGGCGCCTGGTCCGGTGCCCCGGGCCGGCTGGACATGACGGGAGTCTGTCCCCCCAGTTTTCGTGCGTCAAGAAAGAAAACAGCGCGTTACGCAACCGTGATCGCGCCTCATGTGCCCGCTTCCTGTACCAGAAGTCCCGGTCTGGGGCCTCGGTTCGACCGACGAGACGGGCGAGCGACAACGAATCTTGTTCATTTCATTGACACGGGGAAGAAATGACGGGACGTTATCCGGCGACCGCACAGCGCTGGGCTCAGCATCCGGCGCTTGCGCGGCATCCAGGGACCCGTTGTCTGCGCCGTTGGTGCCCTCAGCGGAGTGCGTGCTGCGCCCACCGGCCCGGGCGGGGCGGAGAACCGGAGTGTTCCGGCCTCCCCGGATGAACCCGGGCGCACGCGCAACCCGTTCTTGCCTGCCGAAGGGAGGACTCTTGCACTGGCCCGGTCACCGACCCGCGACAAGGCCGTGGCCAGCCGATCCGCCGGGCATCCGGCCATCTACGTGTACGTAGCCCGGACCGGCCGGGGGGCACCCAGTTTCCGTCCCCGGCACACCTGTAGTAACCCGCCGGTGGCCGCCTCGGCCGCGCTTCCCCCTGAGGCGTGCCGTCCCGCCGCCTGCCCGCTGGTCGAGCCGCCCGAGCAGACCGCGGTGCAGAGCCGCCGGTGGTCCCCCTGTTGCCAAGGAGAAGGACATCAGCATGCCTGCAGCAGCACTGAGACGACTGGCGGCGATCGCCGTCGGTCTGGCGCTGGCACTGGCCTCGGTCATCGTGCCCGCCAGCACGGCTGCGGCCGGGACACCCCCGGCCCGCCCCGCCCCGGACGCCCTGGCCGCCCCGGCGGCTGAGCCGACACCCGCGGACAGCACCGCCCTGAAGACCTGGTGGCACGACAACTACGAGTTCAACACCACCAGCCCGGTGGCGAACGACAAGGTCCGGCGGTCGTCGTTCTACGACGTGAAGGTCGCCACCGCGGCGGCCCCGACGACGAAGTACGACTCCTTCGCCTACATGAGCATCCCGCGCAGCGGCAAGGGCAAGATCGGCTACACCAAGGAGGACGGGGCCGAGTTCTCCTCGTCCGCCAACCTCACCATGAGCTGGTCGTCCTTCCAGTACACCACCGACGTGTGGGTCGACGTCTCCCTGCGCACCGGCCAGACGATCTCCTCGGCCGACCAGGTCAAGATCAAGCCGAGCAGCCTGGACTTCGCCAAGGAACTGGTCGACAGCAACACCGTGCGCGTCAAGGTGCCCTACAGCTCGGCCGGCTACCGGTTCTCCGTCGAGTTCGACCCGCAGCTGTACACGGCCTACAACGACATGTCCGGCCCCGCGAACGACGCCGGCAAGCTCACCGACCAGGGCGGCGGCGGCAACCGGGCCATCCACACCGAGCCCCGCAACTCCATGATGATCTTCGCGGAGCCGGCACCGACGGGCGCGGAGGCCGAGCGGCTGGTCCCGACGGCGTCCTCGGGCAGCACCTACTACCCGCCTCAGGGCCAGGTCACCAACCTGAACACGATCAGCGAGGAGATCGTGTACTTCCGGCCCGGCACCTACTACATGACCTCCAAGTACCACGCGCTGCTGCCCAAGCAGGTCAAGTGGGTCTACCTGGCCCCCGGCGCATATGTGAAGGGCGCCATCCGGTTCCCCGACGACAGCCAGGGCCTGTACAAGGTGACCGGCCAGGGCGTGCTCTCCGGTGAGCAGTACGTCTACGAGGCGGACACCAACAACAACTACGACCACCTCTCCGGCGCGTCCAACTGCCACTCCAGCTGCGTGAAGATGCTGCAGTTCGCCTCCGCGCAGGGCCGCCAGCAGCACCTGGACCTCCAGGGCGTGACCATCAACGAGCCGCCCTACCACTCCTTCGTCGTCTACGGCGACGAGCAGACCTTCAGCATGCGCGTCGACAACTACAAGCAGGTCGGCTCCTGGTACTGGCAGACCGACGGCATCGAGCTCTACCGCGGCAGCACCATGAAGAACACGTTCTTCAACGCCAACGACGACGTGCTGAAGATGTACCACAGCGACGTCAGTATCGATAACACCGTCGTCTGGAAGAACGAGAACGGACCGGTCATCCAGTGGGGCTGGACCCCGCGCAACATCGACAACGTCCGGGTGAGCAACACCCACGTCATCCACAACCGCATGTACTGGAAGGACGTCAAGTACAACACCTGCATCCTCAACTCCTCCTCGCACTGGGAGGACATGGGCTCGACCACCAAGGCCGACCCGGGCGCGTGGGTGAAGAACATGACCTTCGAGAACATCACCGTTGAGGGCATGACCAACTGCGCCATCCGCGTCTTCGCCCTGTCCAGCACCGAGAACATCCACGTCAAGAACCTCAAGATCGGCGCGTGGAACCAGCTGGACCCGTCCTCCCAGGTCAGCCTCCTCAAGCGGTACAGCAACAGCGCCGGGCAGAAGGTGACCCTCGGCAACGAGACGCGTGACAGCCGTGGCCTGAAGCTGGAGAACTACACCGTCGGCGGCACCGTCATCAGCAAGTCCGGCACCAACTGGTCCGCCGCCCAGCTCGGCCGGCTCGGCTTCGACGCCGAGACCTGGGACAACTGGAACGCCTGGGGCCCCGGCGGCAACAACCCCGACCCCGACCCGGTCACCGGTGGCAAGATCGTCAACGGTGCGACGTCCAAGTGCATCGACCGCGCCGGCGGCTCCACCGCCAACGGCACCGCCGTCCAGCAGTGGACCTGCGCCAACGTGGCCTCGATGAGCTGGGCGCTCGACGGGCAGCAGCTGAAGTCCGGCGGCAAGTGCCTGGACGTCGAAGGCGGCTCCACCGCCAACGGCACCAAAGCGCACCTGTGGGACTGCGGCAGCTGGGACAGCCAGAAGTGGGCCTTCCAGTCCAACGGCACCCTGAAGAACCTCAAGTCCGGACGCTGCCTCGACATCGAAGGCCAGAGCACCGCCGAAGGCGCCCGCCTGCACCTGTGGGACTGCGGCACCTGGGCCAGCCAGAAGTGGACCCTCACCTCCTGACCCACCCCGGTGGCCGCCGCCAGCGACCAACCGCCGCCGACGGCCACCGACCCCCGCACCACGCTCCTCTCTGGAGGAAGCGTCCCTCCCCCGCTCGCAGATGAGAAAGGGCATCACCGTGGAGACACCCACCAGGTACCAGGGACCGGTGCTGGGCCTGTTCCGGATCGTGCTCGGACTGCTGTTCGCCTGCCACGGGGCGGCAACGCTCTTCGACGTGCTCGGCGGGCCGCACGGGCGGCCTCCCAACACCGGCCAGTGGCCCGGATGGTGGGCGGCGGTGATCCAGCTGATCGGCGGCGCCCTCGTCCTACTCGGCCTGGGCACCCGGCCCGCCGCCCTTCTGTGCTCGGGCTCCATGGCCTACGCCTACTTCGTCCACCACCAGAGCGACGGACTGTTCCCGCTGGAGAACGGCGGCGAGCAGGCGGCCCTGTTCTGCTGGGCCTTCCTGCTCATCGCGGTCCTCGGCTCCGGCCGATGGTCCGCGTCCGAGCTGCTCGCCCTCTCCACCCACCGCAAGCAGCACCCACGAAGGGAGGTGAGCGACACGCACAGCATCTGACCCCACACAACAGATTGTCATGAGCACATAAGTCATGGGTCACGCCCGGCCTGTGATTCCCGAAGGACACGGAGGAAAAGCACCATGAACCGCGTACCCGCAACCGCGGCCGGCCGCACCGCACTGGGCGCCGCCGTACTGGCCACCAGCCTGCTCGGCGTGCTCGCCCAAGCGCCGACCGCCGCCGCACACGGCACGGTCATCACCCCCGAGACCCGCAACTACGGCTGCCTGCAGCGCTGGGGCTACACCGAGCCCAACGAGTCCCAGGACCCCATGTGCTACCGCACCTACCACGAGAACGCCAACGCCATCGGCGCGTGGAAGGCCGTCTACGCCAACAACACCGGCGACAACTACAAGCAGGTCATCCCCGACGGCCAGATCTGCAGCGCCGGCGGCCAGGGCGAGACGAACTACCGGCCGCTCGACCGCCCCGGTCCGTGGAAGATGACCGACATCAGCTCCAACTTCACCGTCGACCTCTACGACGAGGCCCGACACGGCGCCGACTGGCTCGAGGTCTACGTCACCAAGCAGGGCTTCAACCCCGAGTACGAGCTGATCGGGTGGGACGATCTCGAGCTGGTGAAGAAGACCGGACGCTACCCCTACCAGGCGCACTACGTCACCGACGTCAGCACCTCCGGCTACAGCGGACGGCACGTCGTGGTGACCGTCTGGAAGGCGTCCCACATGGACCAGAAGTACTTCCTGTGCAGCGACGTCAACTTCAACTGACACCAGCGGGACCCAACTGAACGACACCACGGCACACCGGCCCCGCGAGGCGCACACCTCGCGGGGCCTTTCCCCTCCCTCTCACCGGTCGGCTGCCGAGGCCGGACCGGACGCCTCACGGAGGACCCATGCTCCTGACCAGCCGCCCCCGCCGCCTGCTGCGCGATCGGCTCCTTCCCGCCGTGCGCACCCCATCGGCCCGAAGGACAGCCACACAGCGCGCGGTCGAGCACTACCGGGCGCGCAGCGTCGCGGTGCTGCGCATCAGCGTCGGTGTCATCTACTGCTGGTTCGGGGTGCTCAAGCTCTTCCCTGCCGGGAGCCCGGCCGAGGAGATCGCGGCCGCCGCCATGACGAAGCTCACCGGTGGTCTGCTGCCCACAACCGTGTCCATGCCGCTACTGGGCACCGCAGAGACCCTGATCGGACTCGCCCTGGTCACCGGCCTGTTGCTCCGACCCGCCTTGACCCTGTTCTTCGGGCACATGGCCGGGGTCTTCTCCTCCCTCGCGTTGCTGCACGGCCAGATGTGGCACCACGGCGTACCCACGCTCGAAGGTCAGTACGTCCTGAAGAACCTGGTCCTGGTCACCGCCTGCCTGGCCGTCGCAGCCGACGAGATTTCTGGCTGACGCTCGCCAACCCCCGCTGCGCAGCCGCCGGATAACCCGCCCGATCCTGCGGGTCCAGGAGTCACCCGACACCGCGAAGAACAAGGGGCAAGTCCCGGCACATCCGACTGTGCCAAACAGGTCACTCCGCCATACACGGCGGGCGATCTTTCGTATTCCTTGCATCGGGCGTGTTCGGCGACGGCCAGGAACTGGACGCCCTCGCCAAAGGTAGCGAGCAAGGCGTCGGCGTCCTACGGCCGGGCCAGGCGAATGCGGATGCCGACCGGGCCCTGCCAGCCGGTGCGGAGACCTTCTCGGCCAGACGGCTTCGTTCCCTCCCGTCCCCCGTACCAGAGCCAGAGCAACAATCCACGCAGACGAAAGCCCCTCTTGATTCCCGGCGAGCCCTAAGCCGCATCCTGCTGTGGACTAGTCGGACTGAACTGTGAGCATTGTCTTCTGTGTCTCCACCTATGCCGACCAGGGAATTACCGCTTTCCCTCGGATGACGCCATCCAACTTTCGGCATGCAGGTTCGACCCGGATTCGACCCCGCCGATCTGTCCACGATAGCTAAGCAGCTTCTGACCTGCGTAAACGTAGGACGGCAGACGAGTCGGGCTGTACGCCGGGTTCTGTTCCCCGGTTGCCTCGCGGCGGCCGGGGCGACGGCCATCCATCTAGGGCCGGCGTTGCCGTCGGCCTCGTGCGGTCTACCCGCGGACTCGGGCGGGCAGCCCTCGATCGTCCGCGCAGGGACACCGAGGTGTCCCCTCTTGACCTTGCTCCGGGTGGGGTTTACCTAGCTGCCCAGGTCACCCTGGGCACTGGTGGTCTCTTACACCACCGTTTCACCCTTACCAGGGACCGGAGTCCCTGGCGGTTTGCTTTCTGTGGCACTGTCCCGCGGGTCACCCCGGGTGGCCGTTAGCCACCACCCTGCCCTGTGGAGCCCGGACGTTCCTCGGGAAGCCCCCTAGGGGGACTCCACGCGGCCGTCCGCCCGGCTCGTCTGCCGTAAGGACCATGGTACCGGGCGACGCCCCCGGCCCGGACCGCGCCCGCACGGTCACGGCTGCCCCAGGGCGTCGTCACCGCGCGCCGGCCAAGGCCGGCGCCGTTGGCCGCGACCGTACGGCGAACAGCGTCAGCTCTCCGGGGCCGCCCGTTCCAACGCCGCGAACGCCGCCTCCATCCGGTCCCGGTGATCACGGGCCACCTCCGCCACCGGATCTCCGGCGAGCAGCCGGCGCACGGAGGCGACGAACACGGTCCGGTACGCAACCATGGTCAGCGCCGCCCACAGCTCCGGGTCCGCCACCCCCGCCTCGCCGAACGCCCCGGCCAGCGCCGTCTCCACCTCCTCCACGCCCTCCCGGGCCCGGGCGCGCAGCGCGGGCGAGTCGGCGACGATCCGCCAGAAGTCGGCGAAGGTCTCCCCGACCCCGCCCAGCGGATGCCGTTCTTCGAGGAGCCGGAGCGCGAGGCGGCGCAGGGCGGCGAGCGGGGGTTCGCCGGGGGCACGGTCACGCACGGCCGCCGTGAAGAGGCCGGCCGCCTCCGGGATGCGGTCCAGGAAGAGGTCCTCCTTGCGCGGGAAGTAGTTGAAGACCGTCATCGGGGAGACGCCCGCCGCGCGGGCGATCTCGGAGACCGTCACCGCGTCGAAGCCGCGCTCCCCGATCAGACCCGTCGCGATGTCCGAGATGCGCTGCCGGGTCTCGCGCTTCTTCCGCTCCCGCAGGGAGAGTTCCCGATCGTGCCTGGAATCCATGCGGAGATTCTAGCCCATGAAGCTATAGTCACTCAAAAGTTTTAGTGACTATAGTTACCGCTCATGACGACGACCGAGTACGACTACGACGTGGTGGTGGCCGGCGCCGGCCCCGTGGGCCTCTTCCTCGCCTGTGAGCTGCGGCTGGGCGGGGCACGGGTGCTGGTCCTGGAGCGGCGCACCGAGGTGGACGAGACGGTCAAGGCGGGCTCCCTCAACGTCGCGACCGCGATCGCCCTCTACCGGCGGGGCCTGCTGCCCGAGCTGGCGGCGGCCGGGGAGGCGTCCCGGTCCCGGCTGCGCACCTCCCCCGGGACCGGCCGCCCCCGGCCGAAGTTCCTCGGGCACTTCGCGGGGATCATGCTGGATCCCGACCTGTTCGACGGCTCCGATCCCGCCTGGGCGGACGCGGGCCCCGCCGCCGGCGTCGACCTCATCGTGCCCCAGGCCGAGCTGGAGCGGATCCTCGGCCGGTGGGCCGAGCGGCTGGGCGTCGAGGTACGCCGGGGCGTCGAACTGACCGGCTTCGACGCCGACGCCGAGGGGGTGGACATACGCATGCGCACCGACAGCCCGCACACCGGCCCGCGAGGTCTGCGGGCCGGCCGGCTGGTCGGGTGCGACGGCGGGCGCAGCACGGTCCGCAAGCTGGCCGGGTTCGACTTCCCGGGGACGCCACCGGAGATCACCGGCTACCAGGCGGTCGTACGGCTGACCGGGGCCGAGCGGCTCGGCACCGGCTGGCAGACCACCGACGCGGGGACGTACGTCCACGGGCCGTTCCCGGGCCGCGTGCTCACCGTGGAGTTCGACGGCCCGCCGGCCGACCGGTCCGCACCGGTCACCGCCGGGGAACTGGAGGCGAGCCTGCGCCGGGTGTCGGGCGTGTCCGAGGTGAGCGTCACGGAGGTGATCACGGCGACCCGGTTCACGGACAACGCCCGCCAGGTGACCGACTACCGCAGGGGCCGGGTGCTGCTCGCGGGCGACGCCGCGCACGTGCACGCGCCGTTCGGCGGACAGGGCCTCAACCTCGGCGTCGGGGACGCGCTGAACCTGGGGTGGAAACTCGCCGCCGTCGCCCGCGGCCGGGCCCCCGAGTCACTGCTGGACACCTACACCGCCGAACGGCACCCGGTCGGCGCCCGGGTGCTGGACTGGACCCGGGCCCAGATCGCGCTGATGCGCCCCGACCGGCACGCCCGCGCCCTGCGCCGGGTGGTCACCGACCTGGCGCTGACCACCTCCGGGACGACCTACCTGGCCACGTGGATCTCCGGCGTCCGGCAGCGCTACGACCTGCCCGGCGACCACCCGCTGACCGGCGTCCGCGCGCCCGACCTGCGGCTCGCCGACGGCACCCGGCTCGGCGAGCGGCTGCACACCGGCCGCGCCCTGCTCCTGGACCCGGCCGACGACGCCGGGCTGCGGGCCCGGACCGGGGGCTACGGCGACCGGCTGGACGTGATCACGGCCGCCTGCCCGGACCGGCCCGGCCTGCGGGGGCTGTTCGTGCGGCCGGACGGGTTCGTGGCGTGGGCCTCCGACACGGCGGGCGGCGAGGGACTGCCCGAGGCCCTGGACCACTGGCTCGGTTCGCCCCGGGCCGCCGCATGACCGACGTCGGCGTCGCCGGACTGACCGAGGCCCCGAAGAGCCGGCTCGGCGCTCCGGGACCACCGGTCGAACCCGCCATGACGTCCACGTCGTGGGCCGCCCGCCGCCGCGGGCCGCCGCCAGGCGCGCGCGGGCCACCGCTTGACCCCGCCGCGACGTCAACGTCTGTACTGATCGCATGCGGATCGGAGAACTCGCCGCCGCCGTCGGCGTCACGACGCGCACCGTGCGGCACTACCACCATCTGGGCCTGCTGCCCGAGCCTGCCCGGCGCGCCAACGGCTACCGGCACTACGGCCTCCGCCACGCCGTCGTCCTCGCCCGGATCCGGCGGCTGACCGAACTGGGGCTCGCTCTGACCGAGGTGCGGGACGTGCTCGCCGACGACGCGGGCAAGGACCTCGCCGAGGTGCTGACCGAGCTCGACGAGGACCTGGCCCGGCAGGAGGCGGCGATCCGGGAGCGCCGGCGGCGGCTGCGGGCCCTGCTGGAGGCCGGGGAGCCGTCGGCCGACGGACCCGTCTCGCCCGGACTGGCCGCCGTACTCGACGCGTTGCCCGCCGACGGCTCCCCCATGGCCGCCAAGGACCGGGAGATCCTGGTCCTGCTCGACACGGGGGCGGCACCCGAGGGCCGGGAGCAACTGTCGGCGGTGCTGCGCGGCTTCCTGGACGACCCGGACACGGTGGCCCGCGTCCGCGAGGCGTACGCGCTGCTCGACGCGCTGGACGGCGTGGATCCGGGTGATCCGCGCGTGGAGCGGACGGCACGCGCGCTCGCCGCCTGCGTACCGGGCGGCTTTCCGACGGAGGGTCAATTCGACCTGGACAACGCGGTGTTGCGGGCCCTGTACGCCGACTTCGCGCCCGCCCAGGCGGAGGCGGTGCGTCGTATGCTGGAGATCGTCCTGGGGGTGGAGCGATGACGACGGTGTACCGGGTGGCCCGGCATGAGATGCGGCTCTTCGTCAGCCTGGCGCTGTGGCTGGCCCGGCGCACCGAGGGCACCGCCGGGGGGCGGGCGTTCGGGTACGCGCGGGGGCAGGGGTCGACGCTGCTGGGGCTGGCCTTCGTCTGCGTCGTCGAGACGGTCGGTGTGTCCTTCATGCTGCGGGACATGCCGCTCGCGCACGACGTGCTGCTGGCGGTGGACGTCTACACCGTGCTGTTCGTGATCGGCCTGCACGCGGCCGGCGTGGTCCGCCCGCACGTGCTGACCGCCGACGCGCTGCGGGTGCGCCACGGCGCCCATGTCGACCTGCGGATCCCGCTGGCCACGATCGCCGCCGTACGCCGGGAGACCCGGACCACGCACAAGCCGGAGCCGGACGCCCTGGACCTGATCGTCGGTTCGCAGACCACGGTGACCCTTGAGCTCGCCGAGCCTGTCGTGCACACGTCCCTGCTGGGCCGGAGCCGGCAGGTGCGCGTGGTCCGGCTGTACACCGACGACCCCGGCGCCCTGGTCCAGGCCCTCACGGACCGCTGAACCCCGCGGTCGAGGCCGGAGGCGGGACCGCCGTACCCTGGCGCGGAGGTCTACGTAAGGAGTACGTGTTGCTGGTCCTGCTGCCGCCCTCCGAAGGCAAGGCGAACTCGGGCGAGGGCGCCCCGCTGGAACCGGGCTCGCTGTCCCTGCCGGGGCTGGCCGCCGCGCGGGAGGCCGTGCTCGGCGAGCTGGTCGAGCTGTGCTCCGGCGACCCGGAGAAGGCCCGCGAGGTGCTGGGGCTGAGCGAGGGGCTGCGCGGCGAGGTCGCGAAGAACGCCGGGCTGCGCACGGCCGGCGCCCGCCCCGCCGGGGAGATCTACACCGGTGTCCTCTACGACGCCCTCGGCCTGGCCACGCTGGATACGGCCGCCGGGCGGCGCGCCGCCGACTCGCTGCTGGTGTTCTCCGGGCTGTGGGGCGCGGTGCGGGTGACGGACCGGATCCCCTCCTACCGCTGCTCGATGGGCGTGAAGCTGCCGGGCCTCGGCGCGCTGGCCGGCCACTGGCGGGCGCCGATGGCCGAGGTGCTGCCGGAGGTGGCCGGCCGGGGACTGGTGCTGGACCTGCGCTCCTCGGCGTACGCGACCGCCTGGAAGCCGAAGGGCGAGGTGGCCGGGCGGACGGCGACGGTACGGGTGCTGCACGCGCCCACCCGGAAGGTCGTCAGCCACTTCAACAAGGCGACGAAGGGCCGGATCGTCCGCGCCCTGCTGACGTCCGGGGCCGCCCCGGAGAACCCGGCCGAGCTGGTGGAGGCGCTGCGGGAACTGGGCTACACCGTGGAGGCGGAGACGCCCGGCAAGGCGGGCAAGGCGTGGGCGCTGGACGTGCTGGTGGACCGGATCCACTGAGCGGAACAGCAGCGCGTTGCAACATGCGCAACGCTCATTGCGGCTTATGCAGCGGCTGGGCACGATGAGGGCATGACCTCGCCGCTGCCCTCCTCCGCCGACCCCTCCGTCCTCGATCTGGCGCCCGTCCTGCCCGTGGTGGTGCTCGCCGACGCCGCCGACGCCGTACCGCTGGCCCGGGCGCTGGTGGCCGGCGGGCTGCCCGCGATCGAGGTGACCCTCAGGACCCCGGCGGCGCTGGAAGCGATCCGCGCCATCGCCGGCGAGGTGCCCGAGGCCGTGGTCGGCGCGGGCACGGTGGTCACCCCCGAGCAGGTGGCGGAGGTGACGGCGGCAGGGGCGCGGTTCCTGGTCAGTCCCGGCTGGACGGAGTCCCTGCTGACGGCGATGCGCGCGTCCGGGGTGCCGTTCCTTCCCGGGGTGTCGACCGCCTCGGAGGTGGTCGCGCTGCTGGAGCGCGGGGTGCGGGAGATGAAGTTCTTCCCGGCGCAGGCGGCGGGCGGTACGGCCTATCTGCGCTCGCTGGCCGGACCGTTGCCGCAGGCCCGGTTCTGCCCGACCGGCGGCATCGGGCCGGCGACCGCGCCGGAATACCTGGCCCTGCCCAACGTCGGCTGCGTCGGCGGCAGTTGGATGGTCCCGGCGGAGGCGGTGGCCGCCCGCGACTGGGACCGGATCGAGGAACTGGCGCGGACGGCGGCCGGACTCAGGGACGCAGGTGCGACGTGTCGTTGAAGAGCCGGACGCTCGCGTTGCCGTCCGCGTAGTACGCCACCGCCGACAGCGAGGCCGCCGACAGCTCCATCCGGAACAGCGACTCCGGCGGAGCGCCGAGAGCGAGGCGGATCAGGGTCTTGATCGGGGTGACGTGGGTGACCAGCAGGACCGTGCGGCCCTGGTACGCGGCGACCAGCTTGTCCCGGGTGGCGGCCAGCCGGACGGCGGCCTCGGCGAAGCTCTCGCCGCCGCCGGTGGGGTGGGCCTCCGGGTCGGCGAGCCAGGCGTTCAGGTCGTCCGGGTAGCGCTCGCGGACCTCGCCGAAGGTCAGGCCCTCCCAGGCGCCGAAGTCCGTCTCGCGCAGGCCGTCCTCGATGGCGACGTCCAGGTCCAGCCGGGCCGCGACGATGCCGGCCGTCTCGCGGGTACGGGCCAGGGGGGAGGACACGACGGCCTGGATGGTGCCGCGCCTGGCCAGGGCATCGGCGACGCGGTGCGCCTGCTCGCGGCCGGCGGCGGAGAGGGCGGGGTCGGTGCCACCGCTGCCGGAGAAGCGTTTCTGGGGGGTCAGCGGGGTCTCGCCGTGACGGAGCAGCACGAGGGTGGCGGGGGCACCGAGGTCGGGGGCGGCACTCCAGCCGGGCGCCGAGAGCTGCGCCTGACCAGCCGAGGGCTGCGCCTGACCAGCGGACGCCGGCCCCTGCGCCTGATCGGCGGTCGCAGGACCCTGCGCCTGACCGACGGTCGCCGAACCCTGTGCCTGACCGGCGGGCGCCGCCCCGGTCGCGCGGTCACCCCCGGCGTCGGCGGCTGCCGGCGTCGGCTCGGTCGGCACCGGCCCGGTCGGCATCGACTCGATCGGCGTCGACTCGGCCGGGGCCGCCAGGTCGGCGCGGGAGTGCGTCGGGGACCACTGTTCGCCCTTCGCGCCCGCGTCCATCGCCTCGTTGGCCAGGCGGTCCGCCTGCTTGTTCCGCTCGCGCGGGATCCACTCGTAGGTCACCTGGTCCGGCGGGAAGACCGAACGCGCCTCCATGGCCAGCGGCTTCATGTCGGGGTGCTTGATCTTCCAGCGGCCCGACATCTGCTCGACGACGAGCTTGGAGTCCATGCGGACCCGCACCCGCGCCGTGGGGTCGAGGGCGTGCGCGGCGCGCAGGCCGGCCAGCAGGCCGCGGTACTCGGCGACGTTGTTCGTGGCGGTGCCCAGGTACTCCGCCGCCTCGGTCAGCGTCTCCCCCGTCACCGCGTCGCGCACCACGGCCCCGTAGCCCGCGGGCCCGGGGTTGCCCCGTGACCCGCCGTCGGCCTCCACGATGAACTCCCGCACGCCGAGCCCCCGGGTTCCTCAGAGACCCGACTCGGCCGTGCGCACCAGGATGCGCCGGCAGTTCTCGCAGCGGACCACCGTGTCCGGTGCCGCCGAGCGGATCTCGTTCAGCTCGGTGATGGCCAGCTCCTGCCGGCAGCCCTGGCAGGTCCGGGCGTACAGCTTGGCCGCGCCGATGCCGCCCTGCTGCGTACGCAGCTTGTCGTACAGCTTCAGCAGGTCCTCGGGCACGGACGCGGCGACGACCGCGCGCTCCTTCGTCACCGACGCGACCTCGCCGTCGATCTCCTCGAACGCCGCGTCCCGGCGCCCGGTGGCGTCGTCGATCTTCGCCTGGACGGAGGAGACCCGCTCGGTCAGCTCGTTCACCCGCTCCTGTGCGGCCTCGCGGCGCTCCATGACCTCCAGCACCACGTCCTCCAGGTCGCCCTGCCGCTTGGCGAGGGAGGCGATCTCGTGCTGGAGGTTGGACAGGTCCTTCGGCGAGCTGACCGCGCCGGAGTCCAGCCGCTGCTGGTCGCGGGCGGCGCGCTGACGCACCTGGTCGACGTCCTGCTCGGCCTTGGTCTGCTCTCGGGCGCAGTCGCTCTCCTCGGTCTGCGCGGCCACGAGCAGGTCGCGCAGCTGCGTGAGGTCCTTCGTCAGCGAGTCGATCTCGGCGTGCTCGGGCAGGGACTTCCGCTTGTGCGCGAGCTGCTGGAGGCGGACGTCGAGGGCCTGGACGTCGAGGAGTCGGATCTGGTCGGCGGGCGCGGCGTTCAGTTGGGGGCTCCCATGGGCTAGAGGGTTGTCGTGGACGCCGCGTGGGCGGTCCAGGGGTCGGTGACCGTCTTGGAGACGTGGACCCGCAGGTCCCAGCCGTTGCGGTCGGAGATCTCGTCGAGCTGGCTCGCGGCCAGCTCGCACCAGGGCCACTCGGTGGCCCAGTGCGCCGCGTCGAGCAGCGCGAGGGGGCTCGTGGCCACCGCCTCGGAGGCCGGGTGGTGGCGCAGGTCCGCGGTCAGGAAGGCGTCGACGCCGGCCGCGCGGACCTGGTCGAAGAGGCTGTCGCCGGAGCCGCCGCTGACGGCGACCGTGCGGACGACGGCCTCGGGGTCGCCGGCCACCCGGATGCCCTGCGCGGTGGCGGGCAGCCGCTCGGCGGCGCGGGCGGCCAGTTCGCGGACGGTGAGCGGGTGGTCCAGCTCGCAGACCCGGCCGAGGCCCCGGCGCCCGTGCGGGTCGGTGGGGTCCGGCACGAGGGGGCGTACGACCCTGAGGTCGAGTGCGTCGGCGAGGGCGTCGGAGACACCGGGGTCGGCGGTGTCGGCATTGGTGTGGGCGACGTGCAGCGCGATGTCGTTCTTGATCAGCGTGTGCACGACCCGGCCCTTGAAGTGCGTGGCCGCGACCGTGGTCGTACCGCGCAGATACAGCGGGTGGTGGGTGACCAGCAGGTCGGCGCCGAGCTTCGTCGCCTCGTCGACGATCTCCTGTACGGGGTCGACGGCGAACAGCACCCGGGCGACCTCCTGGCCGGGGTCGCCCACCACCGTGCCGACCGCGTCCCAGGACTCGGCCCGCTCGGCGGGCCACAGGTTCTCCAGCGCGGCGATGACTTCAGACAGACGGGGCACGGGCCAAGGCTACCTGGCTGTTCGGCGGGGGTGTACCGCATGCGTCCGGTCCGACCCGGCTCAGCACACCCGTCCCGGTTTCCCCGGGTGAATCGCTTCTGCGCCACCCGTATGTGTGAAGCGGGCCTCGGCGCCCGCGCGCGCCGGTGCGCGGCAAAACTAGCGTCGTCGCCGGAGGTGACCGAACGATGACGGCCTGTGCTATCGAACCCCCGTCCACGAGCGGGGCCGACGGCGTGCCGGAGGCGGGGTGCGTGATCACGGCGGACGGCGCGTACGCGGCCCGGCTCGCGCCCGCCGGCGACTGCTGGTTCCCGGAGCGCTGGACCCTGGACGGCCCGGAGCCCTACGCGGTGCCGCTGCCCGGCAACCAGCCCGAGGAGCCCGGCACCGGGGTGCAGCCGATGGGGGACGGCCGGGTGCTGATCCACCGGTCGGCGGGCGGGCGGCACATGTTCTCGCTGCTGTACCCGACCGGGCCCGGCACCGGCGAGCTGCCGCTGGGCGCGGTGGAGTGCCCCGAGCCCGGCACCCGGCTCGTCCTGCTGCCGCCGGCCCCGGGAGGTGCCCGGGCGTACGCCCTCGCCAGCGGGCCGCGCTCCAGCGCGGTGTGGCTGGTGGCGGGCGGGGCGTTCGGCCCCGAGCGGCTGGCCGAGGTGCCGGGGCGCTGCTCGGGCGGGGTCTGGCTGGACGGCGGCGGGCGGCTGCTGGCGCTCGACCGGGAGCTGGGCGGGCGCACCAAGTCGGTCGTGGTGGACCTGGAGCGGGCCGTGGTCTCGCCGCTGCTGCAGATCGCGGACGACAGCGACGACCGGCTGCTGCTCGCCGACCCCGACAGCGGGCTGCTGCTGATCTCCTCCGACGCGCCCTCCCCCGGGCAGGAACGATTGGGCTGGGGCGTCCTGGGCAGCACCCTGCCGGTGCGGTTCCCGGAGTGCCTGCGGCTGCCGGACTGTGTGGTGACCCCGTTCGCGATCCAGCCCGGGCAGGTGCTGGTGCCGGAGAACTGCGCGGTGGGCCTGCGCATCGACGGCGCGTTCGGCACCTGGGTGGGCACCTGGCGGCCCGCCGAACGCCGGGTCCGGCACCTGGCGGCACCCGAGGGCTGGCTGGCCGGGGCCGGGGTGTGGACACCGGAAGGGGCACTACGACTGCCGTACGCGACGCCGACGACACCGTGCGGCGTGTCGACCCTGACGGCCCCCCGGGGCAACGCCGGGGCGACGGGGCCGGACGGGACCGCCGCGAAGGCGACGGAGCCGGACGGAGCCGCCGCGGGGGCGGCAGGACCAGGCGGGACCGCCACGGGAGCGACGGGACCGGACGGGACCGCCGTGGGGGCGACGGCACCGGACGCGGCCGCCGCGAAGGCGACGGAGCCGGACGGAACCACCGCAGGAGCGACAGGACTGGGACCGGGCCGGGCCGCTGGGCCGGGGCCGGGTGGGGCTGCTGTACCGGTGTCGCCCCGGACGGCCGCCCCACCCGAGAACCGACCCTCCGTCCCACCCGAGAACCGGCCTCCCGCCCCGTCGGAAAGCCGGCCTTCCGCCCCGTCGGTGGCCCATACCGCCGTACCGGTTCCGGCGCGGCCCGTGCCCTTGCAACAGGCCCCTCTGGGGCGTCTTGTAACGAACTAGTGCCGGTTGGCGTGTGCGCCTGGATTCGACCCGTGGTGCGCCGGTTAAACTCGCCCGGCTGTACCGAAGATCATGTTGACGGGGTGAATACGTCCGATGAGCGACACCAGCACGAACGAACAGCTGCCTGCCGGCTCTACCGAGACCAGGGGCCGCGGCCGGCACCGGGGTCCGGTCGCGGCCCAGGAGAGGGAGACCGCTCCGCACGGCCGGCATCGCAAGCCGGTCCAGGAAACGGCCGAGGCGGCAGCCTGACGGCACTGAAGAGGAGGGGGCGTCCGACCGGGCGCCCCCTTTTTCCATGCCCCGGCGAAGCACAGAAGTACAGAAGTACAGAGGCGTCGCTCAGGAGTGCTCCACGACCGTGTCGGCGAGCACCGGCGCGTCGTCCCGGTCCACGGCGCCGGCCTCCACCCGTACCCGCCCCTCCTCCCGCCACATCCGGATGCGCAGGGTCTCGCCCGGGAACACGACCCCGGCGAACCGGGCGCTGTAGCCGCGCACGCGGGTCACGTCCCCGTCGAGCAGCGTGTCCACGACCGCCTTGAGCGTCATGCCGTAGGTGCACAGCCCGTGCAGGATGGGCCGGTCGAACCCGGCGCGCCGGGCGAAGTCGGGGTCGGCGTGCAGCGGGTTCCAGTCGCCGCTGAGGCGGTAGAGCAGGGCCTGGTCCTCGCGGAGGGGGCGCTCGACGGTCCGGGCGGGAACGCCGGCGGGCGGGTGGAGCCGGCCGGCGGGGCCGCGGTCGCCGCCCCAGCCGCCCTCGCCGCGGACGAAGATCCGGGCGTCGCCGGTCCACAGCGGGCCGTCGGCGTCGGCGACCTCGGTACGCATGACCAGGACGGCGGCCGTGCCCTTGTCGTACACGGCGGCGATCCGGCCGGTGGCGGTGGCGGTGCCCCGTACCGGGATGGGACGGTGGACCTCGATGCTCTGCCCGCCGTGCAGGACACGTGCCAGGTCGACGTCGATCCCCGGCATGGACAGCCCGCCGATCACTCCGGGCGAGCCGTTCCCCGCGACGGTGGCGAAGCTCGGCAGGACGTGCAGCCGGGGCTCCAGGGTGTAGCGCAGCTCGTCGGGGTCGGTGGCGGGGCGCCCGGCGCCGATGCCGAGGTGGTAGAGCTGTACGTCCTTGTGGTCCCAGGTGATCTCGCCGGTCCGGGGTTCGGCCGCGAGGGCCCGCGCCGCGTCGATGGGCATGGGCCTCCTGGGAAACGGTGACCGCGGTGGCGGTGGCAACGGTCGGTCGTGGCGGTCGGTCGGTCGTGGCGGAAGACCCCGGCGCGGACGTCCGCACCGTCGGCCGCACCGGGGTCGCTGCGCGCCGGTCTGGAACGCGTTCCAGACCGGCGTCCTCTGTATAGCCGAGCACTCCACAGGTGTGAAGGCTCCTGACGTGTTGCCGGCGCGGTGCGGCGGGCCGGGACATTCGTACTGCCCGTTTCCGTACATCCGCGGACGGGGCGACCGTCGCCGACATCTGACGAGAAGTCAGAAACCCATGGATCGGTCAAGATTTCATTAGAGGCCCGAAGCAACGGAATAGTTGCCTGTGCATACGAGGTTTACCTGGCACTTATGACACGTGGAAGGCCTCACTCCATGACAGACACGACGACCGACCAGCCCACCCGGAGAGCGGGCGGCGCGGTGGTCCCGGTGCTCGCGTTCGCGGGCATCGTCGTCGCGGTGATGCAGACGCTGCTCGTGCCGGTCATCAAGGACCTGCCGCAGCTGCTGGACACCGCGCCCAGCAACGCCACCTGGGTCCTCACCTCCACTCTGCTGTCCGGCGCCGTGGCCACGCCGATCATGGGCCGGCTCGGCGACCTCTACGGCAAGCGCCGGATGCTCGTCCTGAGCCTGGCCGTGATGGTGATCGGCGCCCTGGTCAGCGCGTTCACCAGCGAGCTGATCACCATGATCGTCGGCCGTACCCTCCAGGGCTTCGCCATGGGCGCGATACCGCTGGGCATCGGCCTGATGCGGGACATGCTGCCGCGCGAGCGACTCGGCTCGGCGATGGCCCTGATGAGCTCCTCGATCGGCGTCGGCGGCGGCCTCGCGCTGCCCGCCGCGGCCCTGGTCGCCCAGCACACCGACTGGCACGCGCTGTTCTACGGCGCCGCCGGTCTCGGCGCGCTCGCCATCCTGCTCACCCTCCTGGTCGTACCCGAGTCCCCGATGCGCGCGCAGGGCTCGTTCGACCTGGTCGGCGCGCTGGGTCTGTCCACCGGTCTGGTGCTGCTCCTGCTGCCCATCACCAAGGGCAGCGACTGGGGCTGGTCCTCGGGCACCACGCTGGGCCTGTTCGCCGCGGCCGTCGTCGTCCTGGTCATGTGGGGCCTGTTCGAGCTGCGCGTCCAGGCGCCGCTGGTCGACCTGCGCACCACCGCCCGTCCGGCGGTCCTGTTCACCAACCTGGCGTCGATCATGGTCGGCGTCGCGTTCTACGTCGTGTCGCTCGTCCTGCCCCAGCTGCTCCAGCTGCCCACCGCGACCGGGTACGGCCTCGGCCAGTCGATGGTCGTCGCGGGCCTGTGCGTGGCCCCGCTGGGCCTGACGATGATGTTCACCGCGCCGGTGTACGCGCGCCTGTCCGCCCGCTACGGCCCCAAGGTCACCCTGATCATCGGCCTGCTGATCATCGCGATCGGCTACGGCGGCGGGCTCGGCCTGATGGACGCGGCCTGGCAGACGATCGTCACGTCCGTCATCCTCGGCGCGGGCATCGGCCTCGCCTACTCCTCGCTGCCCGCGCTGATCGTGGGCGCGGTCCCGGCGTCCGAGACCGGTGCGGCCAACGGGCTGAACACACTGATGCGGTCCATCGGCACGTCGGTGTCGAGCGCCGTCGTCGGCATGGTGCTGGCCAACACCGCGAACAATGTCGGCGGGGTCGCGATCCCGACCATGCACGGTTTCCGGGTGTCCTTCCTGATCGCCACGGCGGCGGTGGCCGTCGGTCTGCTGCTGGCGCTCTTCCTGCCGAAGAGCCCCCGGCCGGCGCAGCAGCACACGCAACTGCGGGCCAGCAGCGAGGAGGACGCCTCGCTGGAGCGGGCCGAAGAGGTGCTGCGGGGCTTCCGGGGGCGGGTGCTGGGGGCCGACGGTGCCCCGGTGGCCCGCGCGAAGGTCACGCTGATCGACCGGCGGGGGCGGCAGGCGGGGGCGACCGTCTCCGACGAGGAGGGGCGGTATGCGCTGGCCGTGCCGGCGCAGGGGGCGTACGTCCTCGCCGCGAAGGCCTCCGGCCATGGGCCGCTCGCCTCTTCCGCGACGCATTCCGGGGAGGAGCGGGCTGTCGACCTGGACCTCTCCCTGCCGGGGGAGGCCGTGACCGCCTAAGAACAGAGCTCGGGCTCGGGAGGGGCGCTGCGGGGTCGCCGGCCGCGGGTCGGTGATGACCGGTCACGCAGGTCCTGCGGGGTACCGGACGCTGTAAGCGCGAAAAGCCCGGTGGCCCCCGCCCGCTCCCGGCAGCCCGCCCGTGGCGGCTGGTCGGCACAACACCCCCACGCACCCCTACGGGAAGCCGCCAGCCGCTGTGAGCACGCAGAGCCCGGTGGCCCCCGCCGCTCGCGACCACCCGCCCGCCCGTGGCCGCTGGTCGCCACAACACCCCCACGCACCCCTACGGGAAGCCGCCAGCCGCTGTGAGCACGCAGAGCCCGGTGGCCCCCGACACCTCGCGACCCCCCGCCCGCCGTGGCCGTTCGCGTAGTTCCCCGCGCCCCTTTCGGGGTGCGGCCGCACCCCCCGTCAGCCATGTGGCCGGGGGTGCGGCAGCATAAGCGGGGTTCGGACAGTCGTGCGGTCGAGAGGAATCCATGTCCAGCCCCACCCCCAAGCCCGAGATCCTGGCCGCGTTCGAGGCGGCCAAGGGGTTCATGCCCCTGGACGAAGGGCTGGCCCTGTACGCGGCGGCGGTGGAGGCGGGGCGGCTCGGGCTGCCGTTGCTGGAGGTCGGGACCTACTGCGGGCGCTCCACGATCCTGCTGGCCGACGCGGCCCGGCAGGCCGGGGTCACCGCGCTGACCGTCGACCACCACCGGGGCAGCGAGGAGCAGCAGCCCGGCTGGGACTACCACGACCCGGAGACGGTCGACCCCGAGACCGGGCTGATGGACACGCTGCCGCTGTTCCGCCGTACCCTGCGCCGCGCGGGGCTGGAGGAGCACGTCGTCGCCCTCGTCGGCCGCTCCCCGCAGATCGCCGCCCTGTGGAACTCCCCGCTCGGCCTCGTGTTCGTCGACGGCGGCCACACGGACGAGCACGCCGGCGCCGACTACGAGGGCTGGGCCCCGCACGTCGCCGTGGGCGGCCTGCTGGTCATCCACGACGTCTTCCCGCACCCCGAGGACGAGTTCACGGGCCAGGCCCCCTACCGGGTGTACCTGCGCGCCCTGGATTCCGGGGCGTTCACCGAGGTCGCCGCCACCGGTTCGCTGCGCGTGCTGCGGCGAGCGGGGGCGGGAATCTGAGGCCCCGGTTAGAGTCGCAGACGTGTCGTACACAGGCCCGGAATTCGAATCCCCGCAGCCCCGCCGGCCCCGCCGCGGCCCGCTGACCGTGGCGCTCGCCGCGCTGGTGCCCGGCGCCCTGCTCGGCTGGGGGGTGTACGAGGCGCTGGGCGACGGGGGTTCGGACGGCGAGGTCCGTACGGCCTCGTCCGCGTCCTCCGCGTCCTCCGCGTCCGCCGCGTCCGCCTCGTCCGCCTCCCGAACGGCCTCCTCCGCTCCCGCCCCGGCGGCCTCCCGGGGCGACGACGGCAAGGTCTCCGGCTCGCCCTCCGCCCCTTCGAGCGGTTCCGGTGCGCTCCAGGGGAAGGTCGTCGTCATCGACCCCGGGCACAACCCGGGCAACTTCCGGCACACGGCGGAGATCAATCGCCAGGTGGACATCGGCACCAATTCCAAGGAGTGCGACACCACCGGGACGTCCACCAACGACGGTTATACGGAGGCGCGGTTCACGCTCGACCTGGCGCACCGGCTGCGGGACCTGCTGGAGCGGGAGGGCGCCACGGTGAAACTGACCCACGACGGCGACACCCCGCCCTGGGGGCCGTGCGTGGACGAGCGGGCCCGGATCGGCAACGCCGCGCACGCGGACGCGGCGATCTCCCTGCACGCCGACGGCTCCGACGCCGGCAACCGGGGCTTCCACGTCATCCTGCCGGGGTCCGTGCACGCCGGCGCGGCGGACACCCGTCCCATCGTCGGCCCCTCGCACGAGCTGGGGGTGCGGGTCGCGGGCACCTACCTCCGCGAGACCGGTGAGCCGCCCGCCAACTACGTCGGCGGCGGCACGGGTCTGGTCACGCGGACGGATCTGGGTGGTCTCAATCTGTCAACGGTTCCCAAGGTGTTCATCGAGTGCGGCAACATGCGCGATAACACGGACGCGGCCCTGCTGACCAGCGGAACCTGGCGGCAGCGGGCGGCGCAAGGGATCTCTGAGGGAATCGTGAGTTTCCTGCGCGATTCGTGACCGGCGGCCATAACCGGCCGGACAGCCCGATCTTGCGGACTGTAGTGTCTACCGACGACGAGACGACCTACGAAGGACCTGAAGTGAATATCCGCTCCCTCACTAGAGGCGACGGCGTGGTGATCGGAGCAGCGGTGGTGCTGTTCATCGCGTCGTTCCTCGACAACTACTCGTACGACGGGCTGCCCGACAGCGTCGACCTGCCGAACCTCTGGGAGAGCGGACCGGTCCTGCTGGGCGTCGTACTGGCGGGCATCATCGGCGCGGCGCTCATCGTCGTGAGCCGCGGCCTGCCGCAGCCCCGCAAGATCGCGGGTCTGGAACTCGGCGTGTTCGGCGTGGCGTTCGCCGTCTTCGCCGCCTGGAGCGCACTGGGCAACGTCATCGACCCCATCGGCGGTCTGGACAACATCGGCGAGGGCTCCGACCGGTCCCCCGATGCCGGCACGGGCCTGATCCTGGCCCTGATCGCCACGCTGGTGATGGCCGCCGCCGCCATCGCCACCCCGCTCGTCCCCGCCCTCCAGGCCTCCCTGATCCCGGCGCCGAAGCCGCCGGCCCCGCAGCCCTACGGCGCCCAGCCGCCCGGTGGCTACGGCTACCCGGGCGCCCAGCCGCAGCAGCCGTACGGTGCCCAGCCGCAGCCGGGTCAGCCGTACGGACAGCAGCCGCAGCCGGCCGCGCAGGGCGCTCCGGCCGCGCAGCCGCCGGCCGCGGACTTCTCGCCGTTCTGGTTCGCCGTGCCGGTGACCCGTCCGCTGTTCGCGGAGGACGGTTCGGCGAACCAGATCGCCGAACTCGCGCCGGGCACCTGGTACCTGGCCGTCGAGCAGCGCGGTACCGCGCTGGTCGCGCAGACCCAGGACGGCCGCCGTGGCGTGCTCCAGGACACCACCGGCATCCAGCGCGGCTGAGCCGAAGTCCCCATGACGTGCCGGCCCCTCGCCCTCCGGGCGGGGGGCCGCTGTCGTGAGCCGGGGCGCGCGGGACCGGTGCGTGACGGACCTGCCGGTCCTGTCCCCGGGCCCGCACACCCCGCGGGTGCCGGCCGCACCCCGCGGGTGCCGGCCGAGCCGAACGGCTAGCTCTTCGTCAGCTCGGCGGCCGTCGGCACCTGTTCCTTGATCGGTGCGCCCGCGCTGCGGCCCGCGTCCTTGATCTGGCCGATGAGGTCGTCGAACGGGCCGGCCGCGCTCTCGTCGCCCTTGCGGAGCTTGCCCGACAGGCCCTTCAGGGCCTCGATGCCGGCGCCGAGCGGGGCGAGGGCCTTGGAGAGCGTCGGATCGCCCTGGGCGTTGCGCTGGGCGGCCTTGAGCCGGTTGTAGGCGAAGAGGCCGGCCGCGCCCGCCTTGACCAGGGCCAGCCTGCGGCCCTTGGCTCCCTTCTTGAACTTGCCCGCCTTCCAGGGCTTCACGATCCACTGGTAGGTCGCGCCGGCGGCGAGGCCCGCGTTCGCCACGAACCGGGTCTTGGCGAACTTCTGGCGTTCGGCGGACGTGGTGGGGCTGGGACTGTCGGCGGCGGGTACGGCCTTGGCCGCCGCCGCGGTGTCCTTCGTCCTGCTCTGTTCACCGCTTCCGCAGGCGGTGGCGCCGGCCACCAGGGCGCAGCACAGGGTGAGCGCCACGAAGAGGCGCCGTATCGGTACGGGCACGAGGTCCTCCCAACGTGTCCTCCCCGAGCGGTCTGGTTCCTCCGGCAGGTTCGCCCGGGGCGACCGGATGCGCCACTCGGGGGACGCCATCGGAGGACACCGTCGGAGGGCGGGGCCGGTCGCTCGGGGGGGGGCCGGTCGCCGTCCGGGTCGGGTCGGGGGCGTCTCCGGGGCCCGTCGGGGTCTTCTCCGGGGTTACAGGGCCCGCAGTCCGGCAATCCGGAAAGTATGTCCACTCGATATCGCAACGGTGCGAACCAGGCCGGACGGGTCGTCGCGATCGTCGCCGACGTCGCGGCGCTGATCCTCGGCCTGTGGATCCTGATGTACCTGCTGGAGGCGAACCGGGCCAACGACCTGGTCAGGTTCGTGCACGACGCGGCCTCCTGGCTGGCGGGGTGGTCGCACGACCTGTTCACCTTCGACGAGGCCTGGGCCCGCGTGGTCGCCGGCTACGGCCTGGCCGCCGTGGTCTATCTGTTCGCCGGCCACGCGATAGCCCGCCGAATACACCGGCACTGAGCCGTGTGCCCGGTGCCGGTGCCCGTGCCGGTCAGGCGCAGCAGTCCGGGTCCAGGCCGGCCGGCAGGTGCTCGCCGCCGAAGACCGCGCAGGTGGCCTCGTGGCCGCCCAGCGCGGCCACGGCCAGCAGCAGCGAGCCCGCCGTCCAGGTGGTCAGCTCACGAGGCCAGATCGCGTCGTCCTCGAAGACATAGCCCGTCCAGTAGAGGCCGGTCGCGGGGTCGCGCAGGTGCTGGATGGACTGGAGGATCTCCAGGGCCCGGTCGGACTCGCCGACCGCCCACAGGGCCAGCGCGAGTTCGCTGGACTCGCCGCCGGTCACCCAGGGGTTGGGGTCCACGCAGCGCACGCCGAGGCCGGGCACGACGAACCGGTCCCAGCCCTCCTCGATCCGGTCCTTGGCCTCCGCTCCGGTCAGGGCGCCGCCGAGGACCGGGTAGTACCAGTCCATCGAGTAGCGGCCCTTGTCCAGGAAGCGCTCGGGGTGCCGGCGGATCGCGTGCCGCAGCGCCCCGGCGGCCAGCTCCCAGTCGGGCTGCGGCTCCTCGCGCTGCTCGGCGATGGCGAGCGCGCAGCGCAGCGCGTGGTGGATGGAGGAGCTGCCGGTGAGCAGGGCGTCGGCGGTGGGCGTGCCGTCGTCCTCGCGGCGCCAGCCGATCTGTCCGCCGGGCTGCTGGAGCCGCAGCACCCACTCGACGGCCGCGTAGACGGTCGGCCACATCCGGTCCAGGAAGGTGTCGTCTCCCGTGGAGAGGTAGTGGTGCCAGACGCCGACGGCTATGTAGGCGACGAAGTTGGACTCGCGGGCGGTGTCGGTGACGTGGTCGTGGGCGCCGTCGGCGTAGGCGGCGTACCAGGAGCCGTCCTCGTTCTGGTGCCGGGCCAGCCAGGTGTAGGCGCGCTCGGCGGCCTCGTGTTCGCCGGCCGCGTCCAGGGCCATGGCGGCCTCGGTGTGGTCCCAGGGGTCGAGGTGGTGGCCGCGGAACCACGGGATGGCGCCGTCCTCCCGCTGTCCGGCGAGGATGCCGGCGACGGTCGCGGCGGCCTGCTCGGCGGTGAGGACCCCGGGCAGGACGAGGTGTTCTGTCCGGGGGGTGGTCACCTGGCGTCCGCCTCTGCGCCGAGCGAGGGGAGGTGCGGCTTGGTCGCGTAGACCACGAAGCTCTTGCCGATCAGCGGGTTGAGCGCCTGTTCGGCGAGCCGGGTGGCGAAGGGCTTCTTCATGATGTCCCAGACCAGCAGCTTGTGGTACGCGCGCACCGGCAGCGCCTTGTCGTTGTCGACGCCGAAGGCGCACTTCAGCCACCAGTAGGGGGCGTGCAGGGCGTGGGCGTGGTGGCTGCCGTAGGGCTTCAGGCCCGCCTCGCGGAGCTTGGCGGTCAGCTCGTCGGCCTTGTAGATGCGGATGTGGCCGCCCTCGACCTCGTGGTAGGCGTCGGACAGGGCCCAGCAGACCTTCTCGGGGCCGTAGCGCGGCACGGTGACGGCGATCCGGCCGCCGGGCTTGAGCACGCGGACCATCTCGGCGAGCACGCCCTTGTCGTCGGGGATGTGCTCCATCACCTCGGAGATGATGACGACGTCGAAGGACTCGTCGGGGAACGGCAGGGCGAGGGCGTCGCCCTCCATGGCGGTGGCGGTGGCGCCCTCGGGGGCCTCGCCGGCCTCCTTCATCGCCGCGAACCACTTGGCGACCTCGCGGATCTCCTCGCCGTTGCGGTCCACGGCCACGACCCGGGCGCCTCGCCGGTAGCACTCGAAGGCGTGCCGGCCGGCCCCGCAGCCGAGGTCCAGGACGCGGTCGCCCGGGGCGAGCGGGAACCGGGAGAAGTCGACGGTCAGCACGTGGCCCTGCTTTCGGAGGAGACGCTGGTGTCACTCGTCGAGGTCGCGGACGCGGCGCTGGGCGGGGCCGCGACGCTCGCCGGGGCCGCGGAGCGGCCGGGAACGGGGGCCGCGGTGGGGGTCCCCCCGCGCGGGCCGGTTCGAGCCTGGGGGCGGCCGGGGGCCGCGGGGCGGGCGGGGTGCCCCGTGCGGGCGGCGCGGGCGATGGCCTCGCGGTAGTGGGCCACGGTGCCCTCGGCGGCGCGGGCCCAGGTGAAGTTCGCCAGCACCCGTTCGCGGCCCGCCTCGCCGAGCCGGGCCCGCAGCCCGGGGTCGTCGAGGAGCCGGTTCAGCGCGGCGGCCAGCGCGTCCGCGTCGCCGGGCGGTACGGCCAGGCAGGTCTCGCCGTCGCGGCCGGCGACCTCGGGGATCGCCCCGCCGGTGGTGGCGACCAGCGGGGTGCCGGTGGCCATGGCCTCGGCGGCGGGCAGCGAGAAGCCCTCGTAGAGGGAGGGCACGCAGGCCACCTCGGCGGAGCGGATCAGGTCGACCAGTTCGGCGTCGGAGATGCCCTTGACGAAGTCGACGGCGCCGGCGAGGCCGTACCGCTCGATCGCCTGCGCGACCGGGCCCTCGGTGGGGCGTTTGCCGACGACGACGAGGTGGGCGGCGGGGTGTTCGGCGCGCACCTTGGCGAGCGCCTCCACGAGGAACACGAGCCCCTTGAGCGGCACGTCCGCGCTGGAGGTGGTGACGATGCGGCCCGGCACCTCGGCGACGGCGGGATCGGGCGCGAACAGGTCGGTGTCGGCGCCGATGTGGACGACGTGGACCCGGTCGCGGCGGACCCCGAGGTGGTCCACGATCTCCTGGCGGGAGCTGCCGGAGACGGTGAGGACGGAGGGCAGCCGGCGGGCGACGCGCTTCTGCATCCGGGTGAAGGCGTACCAGCGACGCACCGAGTAGCGGCGCTGCCAGGTCCGGGCCGCGTCCAGCTCCAGTTGCCGGTCCACGGTGATGGGGTGGTGGACCGTGGTGACCAGGGGGGCGCCGATGTCGCCCAGCAGGCCGTAGCCCAGGGTCTGGTTGTCGTGGACGACGTCGAACTCGCCGCGCCGGGCGCGCAGGTGGTGGCGGGCGCGCAGCGAGAAGGTCAGCGGCTCGGGGAAGCCGCCGGTCCACATGGTGGCGACTTCGAGGGCGTCGATCCAGTCGCGGTACTCGTCCCGCTTCGGGGTGCGGAAGGGGTCGGGCTGGCGGTACAGGTCGAGGCTGGGCAGCTCGGTGAGGGTGAGGTTCGGGTAGCCCTCGTCCAGCACGGGGTAGGGCTGGGAGCCGATGACCTCGACGCGGTGCCCGAGGCGGGCCAGTTCGCGTGAGAGGTGCCGTACGTAGACGCCCTGTCCCCCGCAGAACGGGTTCCCCTTGTAGGTGAGGAGGGCGATGTCGAGCGGTCGCCCGCCGTCGGCAGCGGGTTCCTGGTCGGCACCCGCTTCCCGGGCCTCAGCGGTCACTCCGTGCCCCCTTCTGCCTGCACTGTCCCGCGAGACTACGACGGGACGCTAATCTAGAACAAGTTTCAGACTTGATCGTTCAAGAGGCTCCGAATCTACCGGCAGGTAGGGGCGCTGCGAGCAGTGGATCGGGTGATTCGCGCCACGGCGCGCGGCCCTGCCGTGCCGGCCGGTCACGAGCCCTACAGACCCCCTCACCGACTGTCACGGAACGGGACCCATGCCTGCGGAAGCCAGCACCTCGCGCCCGGCCGCGCCACCCCTCACCGAGCGGCAGGAGGCCCGCCGCCGCAGGATCCTGCACGCCAGCGCGCGGCTCGCCGGCCGGGGTGGCTTCGACGCCGTGCAGATGCGCGAGGTGGCCGAGTCCTCGCAGGTGGCGCTGGGCACGCTGTACCGCTACTTCCCGTCCAAGGTGCATCTGCTGGTGGCCACCATGCAGGACCAGCTGGAGCACATGCACGGCACGCTGCGCAAGAGGCCCCCGGCGGGCGCCACGGCCGCCGAGCGGGTCGCGGAGACCCTGATGCGCGCCTTCCGCGCGCTCCAGCGGGAGCCGCACCTGGCCGACGCGATGGTCCGCGCGCTCACCTTCGCCGACCGCAGCGTCTCGCCGGAGGTCGACCAGGTCTCCCGGCAGACGACCGCGATCATCCTGGACGCGATGGGCTTGGCGGATCCCACCCCCGAGCAGCTGTCCGTGGTCCGGGTCATCGAGCACACGTGGCACTCGGCGCTGATCACCTGGCTGTCCGGCCGCGCCTCGATCGCCCAGGTGAGGGTCGACATCGAGACGGTGTGCCGGCTGATCGACCTGACGGATCCGGCCACCGCGCGTTCCTGACAGCTGCGGGGGCATGGAGCAGGGGGCAGGCACGAAAGGACCTACGAGACGGGTTCCCTTCGCCGGTATGGTCCGGATCAGGTAATGGGGGTCGTCGTCCGGCTTCGCTGCCTTCCGACCTCTCAGCCCTACCGTCGCTGTCGGCCCGGGCGGATGCTCTTCGCGTCTCGCCTGAGTCGGCTACTCCGGTCGGACTCCCTCACTCGCCCCGTAGGCTGATATCAGGATATACCGGATAACTCCTGACGGAACCGCCCAATTTCCACCATTTACCAACGGCCGCCACGGGGCGTGCGGGACGGCGGGCGGAGGTCAGGCCGGGGCGCTCAGGTCCCGTACGCCGAGGCCTTCCGCGGCCAGCGCCTGCCGGTGGAACCGCTCTATCGCCGCCTCGTGGTTGCGCAGCGCGTGCGAGACGTTCTCCAGTTCGCTGTCGGGGGCGCAGGGGAACGCGGTGAACTCGGCGTCGGGGTCCGGGCGTTCGGGGTCGTCGGGCGCGTGCAGCGCCGCCGCGGCGAACCGGAGGTCCACCGCCCCCGCGATGCCCCGCGCGACCGACTCCGGGTAGCCCGCCTCCGTCGCCGCGCTCCGTATCCGCTCCCGCCGGGACGCGCTCAGGTACGGGCCCAGCTTGAGGAGGCCGTCGTTGATGGTGGCCCGGCGCAGTTCCAGGCGCAGGGCGGCGCCGCTGACCCGGCCGGTGGCGGGCGCGGCGGGCGGGGTGATGGTGAGCATGGTCTGCCACAGCGGCTTCAGCCGCCGGTGGTCGCGGACCAGGCGCCGCCGCTCCGCCAGCACCGGACCGGCCTGCCCGACGATGAAGGCGACGGCCACCAGGGCCGCCTCGGCGATGCCGAACGGCGGTGCCGCGTAGGTCGACAGCCAGTCCCAGTTCCGGCCGCTCCACCGCCCGCCGATCGCCACGAGCTTGGCGAAGTCGAAGAAGAGCCCGAGGGCGTAGGCCTCCTGGAGGAAGATCACCGCGCGGCGCAGCCAGGTGTCGGCGACCTCCCGGTACCAGGCCCGCAGCAGCCCGGCGGCGACCAGCGCGGACGCCAGGTGGGCGACGACGTAGAGCAGGATGAACTCGCGCATCCACGGCGTGCCGGCGTAGTAGGTGTCGAGGTCGCGCAGCCGCTCCACGTCGCGGTCGGCCAGCAGGAACGTCACGCACAGCCCGGCGACGACGGCGGCGTACGCCATCCCGACCTGGCGGGTGCGCCGGCGGCGCGCGGCGGACGGCGGCTCCCGCCAGGTGATGATGAGCCACAGGCAGGCCCCGCAGTAGGCGGTGGCGAGGGAACACACCCACAGGGCAGCGAAGTTGGGGACGCCGGTGAGGACGTTGATGCGGTGCAGGTTGGCCGGCGGCAGCGAGACGAAGACGAGTGTGCCGAGGCCGAGCAGTACGGCGGTGGCGCGCAGGATCGGGTCCTGCCAGGCGCGCCGCAGCAGCGGCAGTTTGATCACGAAGGCGACGGCGAACAGGACGGCCGGGACGGCGTAGGAGATCCAGGAACCGGCGATGTCCCAGCGCATCAGGGGCCGCCTATGTTGCCCAGCGAGGAGGACAGCCGGTCGGTGAGGGTGTCCTGGGTCATCCGGCCGGCCGCGCCCGGTCCGACGACCTTGGAGAACTTCGCCGCGAGGCGCAGCCCCCACTCCTCGGCCTCCCACTCGGCCTCGGCGGCCTCGGCGGCGGGCGACCGGGTGGCCATGGCGACCACCCGGTCCCAGGGGATGTCGTCGTCGGCGCGGGACAGCAGCCGGCGGGCGGCGGCGGGCAGTCCGGGGGCGTAGTGCACGTCCAGGGTGCCGTGGTGGATGTGGCCGATCTCGTGCCCGGCGATGACGAACTTGTGCGGGTCGGGGGCGCGTTGCTCGACCACGACGATGTAGTCCTCCTCGCGGGCCAGGGTGATCCCGGAGATGTCCAGGCCCGGCGGGAAGGCGACGAACCGCAGCTTGACGGGGCGGTCCAGGTGGGGGCCGAGGGTGGCGCACAGCGCGTGCAGGAACGCCTCGGGGGTGGTCGGCGGGGTGAGGGTGCGGACCGTCTCGCGCACGAGCCGGTCGAGGAAGCGCTTCGGGGAGCGGAAGGGCCGCGGGTGCTTCGCCGACCGGGAAGTCCGCTGGGGCCTCGGGGTGTTGGCGGACTGTTCAGGCACGCCCGGTGTCCCCCGCCTTCTCCGAGGCGATGATCATCTCGGCCAGGTCGGCCAGGGTGGACAGCTGCCGGGCGTTCATCTGCGGGGCCCGGGCGGCCAGCCGGATCAGGCCGCACTCGCGCAGTCTGAGCAGCGGGTCGGCCTCGGCCTCCAGACTCTGCAGCACCGGTTGCAGCGCCTCGCACAGCGCCTCCGGTTCGTCGGCCGTGAAGAAGCCGGCGGGCAGGCCGAAGAAGCGGCGCAGCCGGTCGGCGTGTTCCAGGCTGGGCATGCCGCTTTTGCGCCATTCGCTCAGCCACTGCCTGCTGGTTCCGGCGATCCGGGCCAGTTCGTCCAGGGAGTACCGCTTGCCGTCGGGGCGGCGCCGGGTCTCCCGGATGAAGTCCAGTCGCTGGCGCACCCGGTGGGCGAGGCAGGCCTCGCCGGCCCGGCCGCCGGAGAGGAGGTCCACGACGACGCCCACGGGGATGCCGGTGCGGTAGGAGAGGCCGGCCACGTCGAGGGCCTCCGGCAGCCTGCCGGGCCTGCCGGTCAACTCGCCGAGCCGGTCCAGCACTTCGGCCAGCGCGGCGTAGGCGTCACTCACCGAGTCCCCCCTGGGCGTGTCTTTCCGTTCGCTGGCTGGCGCGAGGCTACTAGCTTGCCCCGTCGGCGGCCAGATCTGACAAGACTCCCTGCGCAATTACGCAGCTATCGTTGACAGTTCAGGGCGCGGTGGGTGAGGATCACTGCACGGAGAGCAAGATCCGACCCGCCTCGGGTGCCGCCTATGGGGGAGCGGCACCCGGGGCGCTCCTGATCGCCTTCCCCCCGAGGAAGGTCCAGGCCCATGGCCCAGCCCGTCGTGCTCCTCGGGGCCGGCCGGGGGGAGATCTGCGGCGAGTTCCCGCTGGCGCGCGTCGCCGCGGCCCGCCCGGTCCTCCTGGTCGACCCGTTCCCGCCCGCCTGGTGGGCCCGCCCTTATGTGACCGCCCGCCTGCCGGCGGACCCGGACGACGTGGAACGGACGGCCGGGGCGTTACGGGGCTACTCCCCCGGCGGCGTACTGGCCTGGTCCCCGGAGTGTGTGCCCGCGGCCGCGCGTCTCGCCGCCCGGCTCGGCTTACCGGGCCTGCCGTACGAGACGGCCGTGACGTGCGCCGATCCGGTGGCGTTGCGGGCGCTGCTGGAGCGGCACCGGGTGCCGACGGCGGACGGGGCGGACACCGAGGGGGAACCGGTGTCGGCCGAGACCGTCGTCCTGGACGACGAGGTACGCATCGTCGCGCTCACCCGTACGACGCCGGGCCCGCCGCCCGCGTGCCGCCCCCTGCGGCACAGTGTCCACGCCCACGACGGCCTGCTGCACAACCGCTTCCTGCGCCAGTGCGTGGAGCGGGCCGTGGAGGCCCTGCGCCTCACCCACACCGTCGCGCACATCACGCTACGGCTGACCGCCCGCGGCCCCCGCGTCCTGGGCGTGACCCCGTGCCCACCCGACGACCTGATCCCGCTGCTGGTGGAACGGGCCACCGGGGTCGACCTGGCCGGGGCCGCCGCGACACTGGCCACCGGGGGACTGCCCGACGTCACCCCCACCCGGCAGCGAGCCGCCGCCGTCCAGTTCGCCTACCCCACCGTGACCGGCCGCCTCACCCACCTCCACCTGGATCCCGCCGCCGCGCGCGAACCGTCCGCCGAACGCATGGTCCTCACCCGCCGCCCCGGCGACCCGGTCACCGCGGCCCCTCACGCCGCGGTCACCGACCGCCTGGCCCACTGGGTGGCCACGGCCGACACCCCGGCGCAGTGCGTGCGAGCCCTCCGCCACATGTCCCACCACCTCACCGCCACGGTCCACCCGGCCCCCCACACCCACGCGGCCTAGCGCCCGTCACCGGTTCGCCGCCGTCCCGGCCGCCCGGCTCGCGCTCAGCGGTAGTCGTCGGGGTGGCCCTGCATCCAGCTGTTGATCCGGTCGCGGACGCCGATCAGCTCGGTGCGGTGGGCCTCCAGGTTCTCCGTGGAGGTGTCGCCGCCGAGGGTGGCGCGGAGGTCCTTGATCCACGCGAGGGGCTCGGGGAAGTGGCCCGGTCCCTTGGGGTCCGCCTTCATCGCCGCGTCGAGGCCCATCAGTTCCTCGTGGACCCTGCCCAGGAAGTACGCGCAGTCTCCCGCCCCTGGTGTGCACGTGTCGTCGAGCGTGGCCTGGAGGCCGGCGAAGGCGTCGCGGACCCGTTCCGGCCCCGGGGACGCGGGAGGGGCCGGGGTGGTGGCGGGATCGGCGGCGGGGGGCTCCTGCGTCCCGGTGTCCGCAGGAGCCGTCGGAGCCGCCGGAGCCGGGGCGGCCGAGGAACGGGAGGTGTCCCGCGTCCCGGCGCCTCGCGGGGTGTCGTCCGCGTCGGTGGAACAGGACAGCAGACAGGCCGCGACCACTGTGGCGACGATCGCCGTCCGCCGGACACGCCGGTTCCGCATGAGGCCCCCCTCGTAGTGATCCGCCGACTTTATACGGCGTGTCGACCAACTCCCTTGCGGGGCCGGAGAGACACGGGTGCCGTGCGTCCGCCTTCAGGCGAGGGTGACCAGGATGCGGTACGCGCTCGGGGCGCCCAGGAGGGTCAGGGGCTGCTGTCCGGTCTCGTCGGGCAGGTAGACCGAGACCCCCTTGTCCGGGCCGTGCAGGATCTCGTACGTGTCCTCCTCGCCCGCGACCGGGGCGAAACGGAAGTGCGACTCCCTGGGCGTGATGGGCGGCAGCAGGGCGACCTGCACGGGGGACATGCCCTCCAGCGCGTTCCAGGCAAGGGACGGGTCCTCGAAGCTGTGGATCCTGAAGGTGTCCGGCTCGGGTACGGGCTCCAGCAGCCAGCGGCCGGGTTTCCCGCCCACCGTCACCTTGCCGCCCTCGAAGCCGATCGCCAGGTTGTCGAGCTTGGTGTGCAGGTGGAAGGGGGTCCGGCGCAGGTCGAACAGGTCCATGGTTCCTCCGTGCTCTCCGCCCTCGCACGGTCATGAAGAGGGGTCCGCAAAGAGCACTGCGCCGGTCCGGGCCCGCCCAATCGCCCGCTCTCGGACATCCTCGCGGCCCGGCCCCCGCCCCCGCCAGTCCCGTTCTCGATCACACACCACCCGGAAACGATCGCCACAAGGCCGATACGGCGGCAAACCGGAGAAACGGTGACACACAACGACACTGCGGACATGCCGCCCCCCTCCCGCGCGGCGTTTCCCGGTGGCCTGTTTTCCGCGCGTACGCTCCCGCCCGCCGCCGGCCGGCACCTGCCCACGGCCACCGCCGGGCCCGCGCGGAGCGGCCGGTAAAGTGGCGGGGTCGTCACACCCGTACGGGGGAAAGCCGGTGCAATTCCGGCGGTGTCTTCGCCGCGTCACCGGCCCCGCCGGAGCGGGCGGGAGCGCCCCCGCCGGGTCGCTGACGGCTCGCGTGCGCCGGTGGTCCGCCGCGCACGGCACCGTCGAGGTTGACGGAGCCGAGCCGCCCGGGATGTCACCCGCGTGCTGCCCGGCTCCCCGCAGGAGAGGCAGTCGCCGACCATGAACGTCCGCCGCAGTGCCGCGGCTCTCGCCGCCGTAGGCGTGCTGGCCGCCGCCGCGCCCGCCACGGCCGCCGACCCGTCCCCGTCCGCCGAGGCCACGGTCCCCTCCGGGCTGTACGGCAAGGGTGACCCGACGTACGACGGCGTGTGGCGGCAGTCGCTGACGCTGGTCGCGCAGCGGACGCTCGGCTACAAGCCCGCCCCCGCCGCCGTGGACTGGCTGACCGGCCAGCAGTGCGCGAACGGCTCCTTCGCCGCCTTCCGGGCCGCCCCCGACAAGCCCTGCGACGACAAGCTCAAGCCGGACACCAACAGCACGGCCGCCGCCGTCCAGGCGCTCGCCGCGACCGGCGGGCACGGCGGCGTGGTGGAGAAGGCCGTGAACTGGCTGAAGTCCGTCCAGAACAAGGACGGCGGCTGGAGCTACTACCCGGGCGACCCCAGCGACACCAACTCCACCTCCGTGGTCATCGGCGCCCTCGCCGCCGCCGGCACCGACCCGGCGTCCGTGCGCACGTCCGGCAAGTCCGCCTACGACGCCCTGCCCGCCTGGTCCATCCCCTGCGACCAGGACGGCGGCGGCGCCCTCGCCTTCCAGCCGGACAAGAAGAGCGAGCTGCTGCCCAACGCCGACGCCACCGCGGCCGGTCTGCTCGGCGCGCTCGGCAAGGGCTTCGTGGCCCGCGCCGGCCAGGCCCCCGCCGAGGACACCTGCGTCAAGGCCACCTCCCGCACCCAGGTCGCCGACAACGCCGGCGCCTACCTCGCGGCGGCCGTCGCCAAGACCGGCCACCTCCAGTCCACCCTGCCCGGTGCCAAGGCCCAGCCCGACTTCGGCAACACCGCGGACGCCGTCGTCGCGCTCGCCGCGGACGGCCGTACCGAACCGGCCCGCAAGGCCTACGCCTGGCTGGAGAAGAACGCCAGCCCGTGGGCGGAGCAGAGCGGCCCCGCCGCCTACGCCCAGCTGATCCTGGCCGCCCACGCCCTCGGCGAGCAGCCGGGCGACTTCAACGGCACCAGTCTGGTCCGCGCCCTCAACGCGCAGGGCCCGGCGCCGCGGATGGACACCTCCGGTCAGCAGCCGGAGGAGGAGAAGGAGAAGAAGGAGTCCAGGAACTGGGGCTGGTGGGTCTTCGGCGTCTGCCTCGTCGCGAGCATCGGTGTCGGGTTCCTGATCAGCGGCCGGAAGAAGCAGCAGCCGTGACCGCCGTCCGCCGTGCCGCGCCGGTGCTCGTCGCCGCGCTGCTGCTCCTCGCCTGCGCCGGGCGGGCCGGCGCGACCGGCTACCGCTACTGGTCCTTCTGGGAGCGCACCGGCGACCACTGGACGTACGCGACACAGGGCCCGGCCTCCGTCCGGCCCGACGACGGTACGGTGCAGGGTTTCCGGTTCGCCGTGAGCGCAGACTCCGCGGACGCGAGCCGGCCGCGCGGTACGGCGGACTTCGACACGATCTGCGCGGACACACCGGCGAAGTCCGGGACCAAGCGGGTGGCCCTCGTCATCGACTTCGGCGCGCCCGCGGACGCGCCGTCCGGCGAGACCCCGCCGGAGCGCCGGGCCGTGTGCGCGCGGGTGCCGTCCGACGCGTCCGGCGCGGACGCCCTCGCCGCGGTGGCGGGGCCGCTGCGCTACGACACCAACGCCCTGCTGTGCGCCATCGCGGGCTACCCGCGCAAGGGGTGCGGCGAGCAGGTCTCCACGGACCGCGAGCCCACCGCCGCCGCGCCCGAGTCCGGCTCCTCCGGCTCCGCCGAGTCCTCGGGCTCCGGCTCCGGCCCGTCCCTCGGCCTGCCGATCGGCGCGGGGGTGGTGGCCCTGCTGGCGGGCGCGGCGATATGGCAGTCCCGACGGCGGCGCAATGCGTCCGGGTGACCCCGGCCCGTCCCGCGACCGCGGCAACGCCGTGGCCGGTCGCGCGGTACCCCGCGCCCTCAGAAAGTCGCAGCCCCGTCCGTCGAAGACCACCCCCGCCCGGTCCCGCGCCACCCTTCACCCCGGTGCCTGGTGGCTGTGGGCGATATCCCTCGGTGTCGCCGCCACCCGGACCACCAACCCCCTCCTCCTCGCCCTCCTCCTCGCGGCCTCCGGCTATGTCGTGGCGACGCACCGCTCCCCCGCCCCCTGGGCCCGCTCCTACACCGCGTTCGTCCGCCTCGCCCTCGCCGTCGTCGTCATCCGCGTCCTGTTCGCGGTGGCGCTCGGCTCCCCCATCCCCGGTACGCACACCCTCCTCACCCTCCCCGAAGTCCCCCTCCCGCACTGGGCGCAGGGCATCCGCCTCGGCGGCCGGGTGACCGCCGAGGCCGTGCTCTTCGCCGCCTACGACGGCCTGAAACTCGCCACCCTCCTCGTCTGCGTCGGCGCCGCGAACGCCCTCGCCAGCCCCACCCGCCTGCTCAAGTCCCTGCCCGGCGCCCTGTACGAGACGGGCGTGGCCGTGGTCGTCGCCCTCACCTTCGCCCCCCACCTGATCGCCGACGTCCGCCGCCTGCGCGCCGCCCGCCGCCTGCGCGGCCGTCCCGACCGGGGCCTGCGCGGCCTGCTCCAGGTCGGACTGCCGGTCCTGGAGGGCGCGCTGGAACGCTCGGTCGCGCTCGCCGCCGCGATGGAGGCCCGCGGCTACGGCCGTACCGCCGAGGTCCCCGCCCCCGTCCGCCGTACCACCGCCGCCCTCACCCTCGGCGGCCTGCTCGGCGTCTGCGCGGGCACGTACGGACTGCTGACCGCCGAAGGCGGCACCTACGGGCTTCCCGTCCTCCTCGCCGGTGTCGTCGCCGCGCTCGCCGGGCTGCGGCTGGGCGGCCGGCGCACCCCGCGCACCCGGTACCGTCCCGACCCCTGGGGGGCGCACGCCTGGCTGGTCACCGGTTCCGGCGCCGCCGTGGCCGCGCTGCTGACGCTGGCCTCGGTCCGCGATCCCGAGGCCCTGCACCCCGGTGTCGTCCCCCTGGTCGCCCCCACCCTTCCGCTGTGGCCCGCCGCGGCCGTCCTGCTCGCCCTGCTGCCCGCCTTCGTCGTCCCCAGGGAGCCGTCGTGATCCGCTTCGAGGATGTCAGCGTCACGTACGAGGGCGCCGCCGGACCCACCGTGGCAGGCGTCGACTTCGAGGTGCCCGAGGGCGAACTGGTCCTGCTCGCCGGTCCCTCCGGGGTCGGCAAGTCCACCGTGCTGGGCGCGGTCAGCGGACTGGTCCCGCACTTCACCGGCGGCACCCTGCGCGGGCGCGTGACGGTGGCCGGCCGGGACACCCGTACCCATCAGCCGCGCGAACTGGCCGACGTGGTCGGCACGGTGGGCCAGGATCCGCTCGCGCACTTCGTGACGGACACCGTGGAGGACGAACTCGCCTACGGCATGGAGTCCCTGGGGCTCGCCCCGGAGGTGATGCGGCGCCGGGTGGAGGAGACCCTGGACCTGCTGGGCCTGGCCGGTCTGCGCCACCGTCCCATCGCCACCCTCTCCGGCGGGCAGCGGCAGCGGGTCGCCATCGGCTCGGTCCTCACCCCGCACCCCCGGGTACTGGTCCTGGACGAGCCGACCTCCGCGCTCGACCCGGCGGCGGCAGAGGAGGTGCTGGCCGTCCTCCAGCGCCTGGTGCACGACCTCGGCACGACGGTCCTCATGGCCGAGCACCGCCTGGAGCGGGTGATCCAGTACGCCGACCGCATGGTCCTCCTGCCGTCCCCGGGCGCCGCCCCCGTCACGGGGCCCCCCTCCGAGGTCATGGCGGTCTCCCCGGTCCACCCCCCGGTGATCGCCCTGGGCCGCCTGGCCGGCTGGACCCCCCTCCCCCTGACGATCAGGGACGCCCGCCGCCGGGCCGCTCCCCTACGGGCCCGCCTGGCCGACGCTCGGCCCCACGTAGCCGCGACCCCGCCCCCGGCCCGCACCGGCACCGGGCTCCGCTCCCTGTTCCGCCGCCCGTCCCCCCGGCAACCGCAACCGCAACCGCGGTCCCACCTCGCCCGAATCCACTCCCTCTCCCTCCGCCGGGACACCACCCAGGCCCTGCGCCACATAGACCTGACCATCTCCCAGGGCGAGACCATCGCCCTCATGGGCCGCAACGGCGCCGGCAAGTCCACCCTGCTGAACACCCTCGTCGGCCTGCTCGCGCCCACCACCGGCACGGTCACCGTCGGCGGTCTCACCCCCCACCGCACCCGGCCCCCCGCCCTGATCCGCCAGGTGGGTCTGGTCCCCCAGGACCCCCGGGACCTCCTGTACGCCGACACGGTCGCGGCGGAGTGCGCCGCCGCCGACAAGGACGCGGGCGCCACCCCCGGCACCTGCCGCGCCCTCGTCGCCGAGCTGCTTGCGGACATCACCGACGACACCCACCCCCGTGACCTCTCCGAGGGCCAGCGCCTGGCGCTCGCGCTGGCCGTGGTGCTCACCGCCCGCCCGCCCCTGCTCCTGCTGGACGAGCCGACCCGCGGCCTGGACTACGCGGCCAAGGCCCGCCTGGTCCGCGTACTGCGCTCACTCGCCGCCGAGGGACACGCGATCGTGCTGGCGACCCACGACGTGGAACTGGCCGCCGAGCTGGCGCACCGCGTGGTGCTGCTGGCCGAGGGCGAGGTGATCGCCGACGGCCCGATGGCCGAGATCGTCGTCTCCTCCCCTTCCTTCGCCCCGCAGGTGACGAAGATCCTGGCCCCCCAGCGCTGGCTGACCGTCTCCGAGGTCCGCGAGGCCCTGGCATGAGCCGTACCCGCCCGCACGCCGTCCGCCTGGGGCCCCGCTCCCTCGCCGCCCTCGCCCTCACCGGCGCCGTCGGCCTGGTCGCCTTCTGCTGGCCCTTCCTCGCCCCGCCCCGCTCGCAGCTGAGCGCCCACGCCCAGGACGCCCCCTGGCTCTTCGCGGGCCTGCTGCTCCTGCTGGTCGCGGTGGTCGCGGCGACGATCTCGGAGTCCGACCTGGGTCCGAAGGCCGTGGCGATGCTGGGCGTCCTGGCGGCGACGGGCGCGGCGCTGCGGCCGATCGGCGCCGGTACGGCGGGCCTGGAGCCGATGTTCTTCCTGATGGTGCTGAGCGGCCGGGTGCTCGGCCCGGGTTTCGGCTTCACCCTGGGCTCGGTGACGATGTTCGCGTCCGCGCTGCTCACGGGCGGGGTCGGGCCGTGGCTGCCGTTCCAGATGCTGGCGATGGGCTGGTTCACCATGGGCGCCGGTCTGCTCCCGGGCCCGGTGCGGCTGCGCGGCCGGGCGGAGCTGCTGCTGCTCGCGGTCTACGGCTTCCTGGCCGCGTTCGCCTACGGCACGGTGATGAACCTGGCCGGCTGGCCCTTCATGGGCGGCGGGGCCTCGGGCATCTCCTTCGTCGCCGGGGACCCGGTCGCCGCCAACCTGGCCCGTTTCCTCGCGTACTGCACGGCCACGTCCCTCGGCTGGGACCTGGGCCGGGCCCTGTGCACGGTCGTCCTCACCCTGGCGCTCGGTCCGGCGGTGCTGCGGGCGCTGCGCCGCGCCACCCGCCGGGCCGCCTTCGAGACCGCGGTCACATTCGAGGGCCCCGGACGGTGACCCTCCGCAGGAATCCAGGCCCGAGGCGTGAGCGAGTCGGTGAAGGACCCCACATGACGCACGTCACCTACGACCCGACCCCGTAGACCCTTTTGCCCGATTCCCCCCTTCCCGCACCCCGCCTGACCTGCGGATTGAGACCCACGCCACATACTTCGCATCCCTCACGAATCCGGCCACCACTAGTAAAGGGGGTCATTGCGGGCACCTTTCGGGCCTGCTTATCTGGATGACGTCGCCAGGCGCCACGAGCCCCGCAGCGGGCCGCGGCGCCGACGCATGCCGGCCACCTCCCGTGGCCCACCCCATGCGGGCGATCCCCCACCCCCGAACGCAAGAGGTACTTCGTGACCGTCTCCATCATCCGCCGCATCGCTTCCCCGAAGAAGGTCCTCACCACCGCCGCCGTGGCCGCCGCCACCGCCGGCATGGCACTCACCGCCGCTCCGGCTCACG
>NZ_BAAASM010000072.1:0-3993 GCF_039532885.1 Streptomyces nogalater
TCATGGAACTCCAAGGCGTCCAGGAACTCACCAACTTCTTCGAACGCCGCCCCTCCGCATACCAGGTCGCCGTCGAAGGCACCGTCGACCTCGACGAGGACTTCTGAGCGGTCCTTTCCACCCCGGCCTCCTGGGCCTCCCTGATCTGCCGGTCAACGCGTCTGTCGCGCAGGAACCCGAGCAGGGAGGGGAGGGCCAGGAGGACGAGGATTGCGAGGGTCAGTCCCATTCCGATCAGGCCTTCGATCTGGTTCTCGTTCATGGACACCACTGTCGCGCCGGTCACTCCTTACCGGCAGGGGCAGGACTGCCGTAGACCCTCGAATTACTGCCACCGTCGAGGCAGACTGGCAGCATGCTGAAGAACGTGGCCGCCGTGCTGCTGGACGGAGTGCATCCCTTCGAACTGGGCGTCGTCTGCGAGGTGTTCGGCATGGACCGCAGCGATGACGGGCTCCCGGTGTACGACTTCGCCGTGGTGTCGGCGGAGGGGCCCGGCCTCGCCACCCACTGCGGGTTCACGGTGTCCACACCGCATGGCCTGGAGCGGCTGGAGGAGGCCGACCTGATCGCCGTGCCGGCGGGTGAGGCGTTCGCCGTGCGCGAGTTCCCGGTCGAGCTGCTGGCGGCGCTGCGCCGGGCGGTCGACCGGGGCACCCGGGTGCTCAGCGTCTGCTCCGGGGTGTTCGTGCTGGCCGCCGCGGGGCTGCTGGACGGGCGGCGGTGCGCGGTGCACTGGCACCACGCCGAGCAGCTCGCCCGGCGCTATCCCCGGCTCAGGGTCGAGCCGGACGTCCTGTACGTGGACGAGGACCCCGTGATCACCTCCGCCGGCACCGCCGCCGGGATCGACGCCTGTCTGCACCTGGTACGCAAGGAGCAGGGCACGGAGGTGGCCAACAAGCTGGCCCGCCGGATGGTGGTGCCGCCGCACCGGGACGGCGGGCAGGCGCAGTTCATCGAGCGGCCCCTGCCGAAGGCTCCGGCCGACACGGTCGGGGAGGTGCTGGCGTGGATGGAGACCCACCTCGACCAGGAGGTCACCGTCGAGCAGCTCGCCGCCCGTGCCCATATGGCGCCGCGCACCTTCGCCCGGCGCTTCCGGCAGGAGACGGGGACCACGCCCTACCGCTGGCTCCTGCGGCAACGGGTGCTGCTGGCACAGGAGTTGCTGGAGGGCACGGACGAGACGATGGACGCGATCGCCTGGCGCACCGGGTTCGGCACAGCCGCCGCGCTGCGCCATCAGTTCCTCCGGGCGCTGGGCACCACCCCGAACGCCTACCGGCGCGCGTTCCGGGGCCCGCGGGCCGCCTGAGCGCGCGCCGGCACCGGCGGCCTACCAGGGCCTCGCGCGCAGCAGCAGGTTGTGCGGGCGGAGCGTGATGCCCACGCGGGTGGTGTCGTCCGACCCCTCGGCCGGTTCGAAGCGGTACTTCGCCGAGACCGCCGCGGTGATCAGGCTCAGCTGGGTCATGGAGAAGTGGTCGCTCGGGCACTTGCGGTTGCCCACGCTGAACGGGCTCATGGCGTACTTGGGTACGTCCTTGGCCCGCTCGGGCAGCCAGCGGTCGGGGTCGAAGTCGAGGTGGCGGTCGTAGGAGCGGTCGTCGCGCTGGATGGCGTACGGGCTGTAGACGATGTCCGCACCGGCCGGGATGCGGTAGTCGCCGAGTGCGGTGTCGGTCACCGCGCGCCGCGTCAGAATCCACACGGCGGGCCGGAGCCGCATGGCCTCGACGACGACATTGTTGGTGTGCGTCAGTGAGCGGACATGCTCGAATCCGACCGGTCGGCCACCGGTCACGGATTCGACCTCGGTCCGTACCTTCTCGGCGTGTTCCGGGTGTTCGGCGAGGACCTGGAGCAACCACATGACGGTAGAGGCCACTGTTTCGCTGCCGGGTGTCAGTATCGCCACGACCTGGTCGTGGATCTCCTGTTCCCCGATGGGGTCGCCATTGTCGTCCTTCGCCTCCAGCAATGCCGTCAGCAAATCGTCCGGCCTTTGCCCGGATGCCCTGCGCTCGGCCACGATCTCGTCCACCAGCAGATGCAAATCGGCCAGGGCCCGGTTGAATTCGCGGTTGGCTGGGAACGGCAGCCGGTACAGCGGCCCGAGCGGGATCACCATCCGGCGGTACATGCCCCGGAAGACGGTGGCGAGGTCGGCGCTGAGCCGTTCCGCGCGCTCGTCCATGTACTCACCGCGCAGCAGGCAGCGGGCGGCGATGCGGACGGCGACCCGGAAGGACTCGGAGGTGCAGTCGATGGTCTCGCCGGGCCGCCAGCGCTCGGTCAGCGCGTGCGCCTCCTCCTCCATGACCGGGCCGTAGCCCGGTATCGCGTCGAGCCGGAACGCGGGCTGGATGGTGCGCCGCTGCCGGCGGTGCCGGGGCCCGTTCGCGGTGGCCACGCCCTCCTTGCCGAGCAGTCCCTCCAGGGACTCCCACAGCGGGCCGTCGATCTTGAAGTCCGGGTTGAGGGCCAGCGCGCCGGTCAGCTCCGGGGTGGTGACGGCGTACACCGTCTTGGGGCCGAGCTTCAGGCGTACGACGTCACCGTGGTCGCGCAGCGCGGACATGAAGGCGAGCGGGTCGCGGACCAGTCTCAGGCCGTGCCCGAGGAACGGTAGGGCTCCCTGGGCCAGGGGTGGTTCGCGCAGTGCGGACGTCCCGGGGGTGGCGGGGGTCTGAGGCTGCACCGACTCGACGGTCATCACTCACCTGCCGCTTCGTTCGTGACGTACGGGGGCGTGGCGCGGTCGTCCCAGCTGTCGACCATGTACCGGCCGGACTCGTGGTGGAACCAGTAGACGGAGCTGAACCAGTTGCGCATATTGCCGACACAGGTCCGGACCGCGGCGCTCAGTTTCCGGCCGTGTGCCGTTCCGTCGTCGATGTGCCGGGCCAGCGCGAGGGCGTTGCGCTCGGCCTCCAGAAATTCGCTGACGCATTCCTCGACGCGGCGTCTGACTTCTCCCACCGCTTCTTCGAGGGTCAGCCCGGCATGGGTGATGAGGCTGATACCGAGATTGTGCACCTCGTCGCCCGCGATTTCCTTCGGCAGCGAGCAGAGGTCGTTGTACCAGGCGGCGAATTCCTGGCTGAGCAGTGCCGCCCGGCGGTACGCGGGATTTTTCCGTACCGTATCCGGGAGTTCACATCCGGCGCTGGGCTCCAGCAGATCCGTCCATATCCAGTGGGCGAAGGTGAGGCGGCGCAGGGCGAGATACTCCTCGACGGCGGGAATGTGCCCCTCGACGCGGTTGCGGAACTCGCGGTCGTAGGCCTCGATCACGGCGTGGAAGTGCCGGGCGAACCGCTGGTTCCAGGTGCGCGGCAGGAAGCCGTACAGCCGCAGCACGCTCTCCGCGAAGCCCGCCACGAGGGGGTCGGGGTGGTGCAGATGGGACCGGGGCGCGTCCAGGGCCGTGTGCAGCCGGTTCCGCAGCCGCTGCCAGTCGGCGGCCCGGCCGTGGACGATGTCGCGGTCGTGGCGGTCGTCCCAGACGAAGAACCAGGCGCTGTAGTCGGCTATGGCCTGCAGGACCTCGTCCGGGGCCCCCAGGTAGTAGCCCGCCATGAGGTCGGTGTAGCACAGTCCATCGGCATATTCCGCGACCTTGTCCGCCGGCATCAGGCGCTTTTCCAACAGCCACAGCCGCGTCTTCTCCTGGAGCTTTGGCCAATACGGATGCAGTTGCCGTGGAAAGGAGGACTCGATCACCGGGAGTGCCAGTGAAGGTGGGACTACGACCGCTGTCGCCGTCGCCGTGGTGCTGCGTGGGAAAGCTTGCACAGAACAAACCCCTCTCAGCCGCCAGGAGCGCACGCCCTCCCCTCGTGCGGGCGTGCACCGTTGTGTATCCCCGTACTTACATTCAGCACCACAAGTGACCGCCGTGGGAACGGATTTGCTCCACTCACTACCCCAAAGTGGCGTGACAGCCCCCTTGTCTGACTGAACAGTGACAACACGAAGGCGCCCGGC
>NZ_BAAASM010000072.1:4028-33381 GCF_039532885.1 Streptomyces nogalater
CGGCCGGGCGCCCCATCGGACCGTGCGGATCAGTCGTTGGCGACCACGGGGTAGCGCGGCTCGTTCTCCGCCATCTGCCGCAGCGCGTCCTTGCGGTCCCGCTTGGAGAGCCGGTCGATGTACAGGTAGCCGTAGAGGTGGTCGGTCTCGTGCTGGAGGCAGCGCGCGAAGTAGCCGGTGCCGCGGACCTTGATCGGGTTGCCCCGCTCGTCCTGGCCGGTCACCTCGGCGTAGTCGGGGCGCGCGAGCGAGGCGTACGCCGTGGGCACGGACAGGCAGCCTTCGTTGCTGTCGTCGAGCCGGCGCCGCTCGGCGGGCAGGTCGACCAGCTTCGGGTTGCACACGACGCCGACGTGCCGGACGCCCTCGTCGTCCTGGCAGTCGTAGACGAAGACCTTCAGGTCGACACCGATCTGGTTGGCGGCCAGGCCCACGCCCTCGGCGGTGCGCTGGCTGGCGAACATGTCGGCGACCAGCTGCTGGAGCTCCTCGCCGAACTCGGTGACGTCCTGGCACTCCTTGTGCAGGGCCGGGTTGCCGACGACCGTGATCGGCCGCGAGGTGCCGCGCTCACGCCAGGCATGCTCGCGCTCCTCGCAGTTCTCCGTGTCGACGACATAGCCCTCGTCGTCGACGGGGAGCACGCCCGCGTGCTGCTGATCGGTGTCCTGCTGCGCCATGACCGACGTACGCCTTCCTCAAAGAACAGGGGGAGATGCTGCTGGTACAGGTTACGTGTACGCGCCCCTGAGGGGCGCGGGGAACCGCGTGGTCCGCCATGGCGGGGCCGCGGCCGGACGCGGTCCTCAGCACACCTCTTCGAGGTCCCGCCAGTCACGCGAATCCGGGCTGTCGGCGACCCACCCGTCGAGCAAGCCCCGGACCAGCGAGGCCGGCGCGGCCACCCCGCACTCCCGTTCCGGCACCCACAGCTGCCCGTCCGTGCGGTGTCCGAGCGGCCCGGGATGCCCCGGCTCGCTGTGGTCGTGCGGGTCCAGGTGCACCCCCTCCCCCTCGTCGGACGGCATCCGGGACTCGCTGCACATCCGGCACAGCAGCCGCACCGACGACGACCAGTCCTCCGCGGCGAATCCCGCGTCGGCGGCCAGCTGCTCCAGTGCGTCCCGGTCGGCCTCGGTGGCCGCCTCCAGCAGGACCACCCAGGTCGGCACGGGGGACGGCGCCCACAGCTCGATCTCGTCGAAGACCGGGTAGGAGTGCCCGGTGGAGGTGGTGCGCTCGCCGTGCGGGACGCCGTCGTGCAGCACGACCTCGCCCCAGCGTCGCCCGGACGAGGGAAGCGGGATGGACAGCACCTCCAGCCGGGCCGGGTCCAGCCGGCGTCCCCAGACCACCTCGGCCTCGCCCTCCGGGGAGAGCCGTACGGCCGCGCTGCCCAGCTCCATGCCGAGCGGTTCGGCGGTGGCCGCGGATCCTCCGGGCACCTTCAGCCCGTACGCCTGCCAGGCGCGGCGGGCCAGCGGCCAGTCCTGGAGGGCGGTGGCGGCGATGCCGACGTTCCACCAGTCGGGCGCCCCGGTGTCCCGGTCGAGCAGGGCGACCGCGCGCAGTCCGGCCGCGCGGGCCTGCTCCCAGTCGTGCCGGAACTTGTGCAGCAGGGCGAGGTTGAACCAGGACTCCGACAGCCAGGGTTCGAGATCGGCGGCGCGTGTCAGCAGTTCGCCCGCGTCCTCGTACCGGCCGTCGCCGATGAGTGTGAACGCGCGGTCGGTGGCCTGCCGCCAGGAGGCGGAGGGCCGGTGCCGTCCCTTGCCGAAGATCCTCACGATTCCCGCCTGCCAGTTCCAGTTCCGCACAGTGGGCTGGCTTGTGCCCCCGGACACCCTCTCCCTCGCATCCAACCACGTACGGCGGGAAAGGCGCTCATTACCCATGGGTTACCCAGCCGGGCGCGGGGTCAGACCATCCCGGTCGTCTCACCGGCACGCGTTCCCGCGCCGCCTGGGGCTGGGCCAGTACCCGGGCGAGCGACTCCACAACCTCGGGGGCGTACTCCCCGGCGGTGCCGCGGCGCAGTTCCTCCAGCGCGCGCGGGGCGCCCTCGGGGCCGGCATCCCGGCTCTTCTCCTCGTAGGCGTTGACGGCCCGGACGATACGGGCGGCGAGCGGCTGCCCGGGGTAGGGGTCGGCCTGCCGCTCGACGACGACGGCCACGGCCGGGTCGACCCCGGTCTGCCGGACGACGGCCCCGCCGAGCAGGGCGATGCGCCGCTGCTCCGCCGCGGGCAGGCCGGCGGTGGCGCCGGCCGGGACCGGGTCGACCAGGCTGAGCTGTCCGATGTCGTGCATCAGGGCCGCGTATTCCAGCACGGTCAGCTCCGGGCCGGTCAGCCGCAGGTCCCGGCCGACGGCGAGGCTCAACGCGGCCACCCGGCGCGCGTGCCCGGCGGGGGTGCAGCCGGCGATCTCGGTGGCGCGGGCCAGGGAGGCGATGGTCTGCCGGTAGGTGGCGCGGACGGCCGCGTACCGGCGCAGGGACAGCTGGACGAGCAGCAGGGGCAGGCAGAACACGGGCAGCGCCCACAGCCCGGCGACGGCGACCGCGAGCGCCATCACCGCGCCGGTCGCGACGACGGCGGAGCCGATACCGAGCAGTCCGCGCACCTCCTCGCGCAGCAGCGGGCCGAACGGCCAGCCGGTGCGGCAGTGGGCCAGCGCGGCGGCCAGGACCGTGCCGCACAGGGAGGACAGGGCGAGCAGGGTGAGCAGCAGCAGGGCGTAGGCGGAGCCGTCCAGGGAGGTGAAGACGCCCTTGTTGTAGAGGGGTTGGAAGCAGAGGGCGGCGAAGCCGACGGTGAGGACGCGGCGGGCAAGGTGGTCGGCGGTGGATGCCCGGCCGGACCAGATGTGCGGGACGGCGCCCAGCAGGGCGGCGACGACCACGACGGTGACGACCTGGGCGGCGTCGTGCTGGCTGGGCCGCCCGGCGACGGCGCCCAGCAGGGCGTACGACAGCGAGCCGGCGGCGCCGAGCGGCGCGGCCTGACGGGCCCGGCCGTCGCTCCACCGGCTCAGCTCGCCGACGGTGATGAGCAGGCCGAAGGCGAGCGCGTCGCCCCGGTCGGCGAGGCCGGTCCACAGGGTCTCGGCGACGGAGCCGGCCGCGACGAGGGCGGCGGCGGTGTGGATGAGCCGCAGCACGGTCATCGGTGTGCCCCGGTGCGCGGGGCCCGCTCGGCGGGCGCGGTGCCGTACGCCGGTTCGTCGGCGGTGACCGCCGGGCGCCAGCCCTCGCGGCGCAGGGCGCGGACCAGCGCGCGGACCATGCGGGGGTCGAAGTGCGCCCCGGCGCAGCGCTCCAGCTCGGCGACGGCGGCCTCGACCGGGCGGGCCCGGCTGTAGCAGCGGGCGGAGGTCATGGCGTCGAAGGCGTCCGCGACGGCGACGATCCGGGCGCACTCGGGGATCCGGTCGCCGGCCAGGCCGTAGGGGTAGCCGGTGCCGTCGAGCCGTTCGTGGTGGTGGAGGATCGCCTTGCGGGCCTCGCCGAGGAAGGAGATCCCGCGGACCATCTCGTGGCCGTACTCGGGGTGCAGTTCGATGATCCGCCGCTCCTCGGGGGTGAGCGGACCGTCCTTGCGCAGCAGCCGGGTGGGCACGCCCAGCTTCCCGACGTCGTGCAGGATGCCCGCGAAGCGCAGCACCTCCACCCGGTCGTCGTCGAGGCCGAGTTCGCGGGCGATGAGCACCGAGGCCTGTCCGACGCGTTCGCTGTGGCCGCGGGTGTAGCCGTCCTTGATGTCGACGGCCTGGACGAGGGCGCGGATGGTGGCCTGGTGGGCGGCGCGCTCACGGTGGTACTGGGCGAACACCCACCAGGAGACGCACATCGGCAGCAGCACCAGCAGCGCGGACACCGGTCCGTAGGGGCTGCGCCACAGCACGGCCATCATCAGGCCGGCCAGTCCGTGCACCGCGACGGGGGCGAGCGAGCGGGCCAGCAGGCCGCGCCAGGTGCGGCAGGGCGGCACCAGTCCGGCCGCCGCGCGCAGGCCGCCGTCGAGCGCGGTGAGCACCAGGCAGAAGGCGGCCACGGCCGCGCCGGCCGGCAGCAGGGCGTACGGGAAGTCGGAGCCGGCGACGGCGTCCCGGCCGCCGAGCTCCTCGTGCACCCGGGCGGCGGCCCATACGGCGAGCGCGGGCCGCGCGGCCCGCCATACCCGGCGGGGCAGGGCGGGCCGGTGGCCGACCGGGCAGAGCAGGGCGGCCGGGACGGGGACGAGCGCGGCGGCCGACGGGGGCAGCAGGAACGCTCCGGCCAGCAGCACGGGGTAGAAGGTGCCGCCGAAGCGCCGGTGCACGGCGTGCTCACAGGCCGCGTAGAGCACGGCGAGCAGGGTCGGCGCCAGCCAGGAGCCGGGGGTGCCCGGCGGCCGGGACAGGCAGGGGACGGCCAGCAGGGCGACGGCGGCAACATAGCCGCGTGCCCTCGCCGGTACCGCGTCCATCACGCCCCTCCCCGACCGTGTCCGTCCAGGCTCGGAGCCTAGGACGGCTATCGGGGGGTGTGGGGCCTATGACCTGAGGATTAGCACGTACGGGTGATTTGACCCGGCGTGTCAGGACTCCTGGGGCGCGGTCGGCGCCCGGGTCACATCGTGCTCCGGCACGGTCTGCCCGGAACGGATCAGCTCGATCCGCCCCATGACCTTGGCCCGCAGGTCGGCCGGCACGTCGTCATGCCCGCAGCACCGCTTGACCAGCTTCTTCACGGCCTGCTCCAGCCCGTACTTCTCCAGGCACGGCGAGCATTCCTCGAAGTGATGCTGGAACTTGTCGCGATCGATGTCCGGCATCTCGCTGTCGAGGAACTCGTACAGGTGGTCGAGGACCTCACTGCAGTCCGTCTCGTGCGGCTCTCCGCAGCTCATGAGCCCGAGCCTTTCGCTTCGTTCGACTCTCCGGCGCCCGCCGGGACCAGCCCCCGCTCACGGGCGTAGTCCTCCAGCATGCCGCGCAGTTGACGGCGGCCCCGGTGCAGCCGGGACATCACCGTACCGATGGGTGTCCCCATGATGTCGGCGATCTCCTTGTAGGCAAAGCCCTCTACATCCGCCAGATAGACGGCGATGCGGAACTCCTCGGGGATCGCCTGCAGGGCTTCCTTCACATCCGAGTCGGGCAGGTGGTCCAGCGCCTGCGACTCGGCGGAGCGCAGGCCCGTCGACATGTGCGACTCGGCGCGCGCGAGCTGCCAGTCCTCGATCTCCTCGGCCGCGCTGCGCTGGGGTTCGCGCTGCTTCTTGCGGTACGAGTTGATGAAGGTGTTGGTGAGAATCCGGTACAGCCACGCCTTGAGGTTGGTGCCCTCGCGGAACTGGTGGAACGACGCGTACGCCTTGGCGTAGGTCTCCTGCACCAGATCCTCGGCGTCGGCCGGGTTGCGCGTCATGCGCAGCGCGGCCGAGTACATCTGGTCGAGGAACTCGAGCGCGTCCCGCTCGAAGCGCGCACTGCGCTGCGCGCTCGACTCGGACGCGCCGATGCCCTGGCCCTCGGGCAGCTCCGCCTGGCCGTTGTCGGTCCCTGCGTCGGTCCCAGTGACCGGACCCACCTCCTCAAGATTCCGGGCGGGACCGAAACCGATCCCACTCGTTTCGGAGGATAGAACACGACCCCCACCCGCCGCCGCTCGAATAGGCGCCGTCTTGGCCGCGTGCAGCACCGACCAGTCCAGGTCAGCGGCGCCGCGGCGAGAATCGAGAGGGGCCGCGCGCAGCGCGTCGCCGGAAGGGCGGTGGTGGGCGACGGGCGGGCAGGTTGTCGAACCCATGCGGCGGACTTCCTCTCCTAGTACGACGTCGGTGCCGAACCGTCGGCACTCCTGTCGCCCTCAACAGCGGACCGCCGCCGGGCATTCCCGGGGTCACCCGAGTGTGGCGACCCACTCGCGTACCGCGCCGGTGAGGATCTCCAGCGCCCGCTCCTGGGTGATCTCCGCCCGCTTGGGCACGGCGAAGCCGTGATCGCCCCGGTCCACCTCGACCAGGGCGAAAGCGCCCGCGGGGAACTCGGCCGGCTTGCCGAAGGGGTCGTTGCCGCCCTGCACCACCAGCGTGGGCACCCCGGCGCCCAGCAGCTCCTCGGCGCGGGACTTCTCCGGCCTGCCCGGCGGGTGCAGCGGGAAGCTCAGCGCGAGCACGGCGTGCGCGCCCAGCTCGGCCGCCGTACGGCAGGCGACCCGGGCGCCCGCGCTGCGGCCGCCGGAGACCACCGGCAGGCCGGGGCGGGTGAGCACGGGCCACACCCCGCGCCATCCGGCGTCCAGGGTCTTCGGCGCGGGCGCGACCTTCTTGCCGGCCACCCGCCAGGGCTGCTCGACCAGGGCGACGGTCACCCCGTGCGCGGGCAGCGCGCCGGCGAGCGCCTGGAGGTCACGGGCCTCGATGCCGCCGCCCGCGCCATGGCCCAGGGCCAGCACCAGCCGCGCCTTCCCGGCCGGGTACCAGGTGATCCGGGCGTACCCGGCCTCCGTGGCGACCATCTCGGCGGTCACATCGGTCCCCGCTGTCACGTTCGTCACACCCGTCGCATCGCTCACGTCAGAAGAGTGTGCCCTCTTCCGGTGCCTCCAGCTCCTTCAGCAGCTCCGGGCCGTTGTTGCGGACGTTGCTGACGGCCGTGGAGACCGGGTAGGCGCGCATCAGGCCGGGCGGGGGCGGGGCGAGCAGGTCGCGCAGGGCGTCGGGGTCGGTGCGGGAGGGGTCGAGCCAGGCGTCCCAGCGGTCGGGGGTGAGCATCAGCGGCATCCGGGGGTGGATGTCGGCCAGGGAGCGGGGGCCCTCGGCGGGGGCGACGGCCAGCGGGGTCCGCTCGGCCTCGGTGGTGATCACCGAGCAGGTGACCCACCAGGCCCCCGGGTGGTCGTCGGGCAGGGTCCGGTCGCGCCAGAACTCGTACAGCCCGGCCATCGCGAACACCGAGCCGTCGGCGGGCAGCACGAAGTACGGCTGTTTGCGGGGCCGCTTCTTCCTGCCCTCGACCTCCAGCTCGCGCTCCTGCTCGCCGGTGACCCACTCGTAGTAGCCGTCGGCGGGCAGGATGCAGCGGCGGGCGGCGAAGGCGCGGCGGTAGGCGGGCTTCTCGTGCACGGTCTCCGCGCGGGCGTTGATCATCCGGGCGCCGCCCTCGGGGGTCTTGGCCCAGGAGGGGACCAGTCCCCACTTCAGCTTGCGCAGCTGGCGAACCGGACGTGGGGATTCCGCGTCTTTCAGAGGACGGTCCAGGACGGCGTAGACCTCCTTGGTCGGCGCCACGTTGTAGTCCGGCTCCAGGGTCTCCTCGGGCTCCCACTTCTCCACCTCGAAGACCCCCGCGAGATCCTCTGGCCTACGACTCGATGCATACCGTCCGCACATAAGTGCCACACTGCCAGACCCGCCACGACAACAGGGAGCCGTCACCGGACATGGACCGCCTCGCCGCCACCGCGCTGCCCGACCTGTGGGACCGGCTCACCGGCACCCAGCCCGCCCCCGGCCTGTGGGTGGTCCTGGCCACACTCGCCGCGGCGCTCGCCGTCGTGGTCCCGCACCCGCTGTGGCGGATATCCCGCAACGCGATCACCATCGCGCACGAGGGCGGCCACGGTCTGCTCGCCCTGCTCACCGGCCGCCGGCTCACCGGCATCCGGCTGCACTCCGACACCAGCGGGCTTACCGTGAGCCGGGGCAAGCCGTACGGGGCCGGCATGATCCTGACCGCCGCCGCCGGCTATCCGGCCCCCTCCCTGCTGGGCCTCGGCGGGGCCGCGCTGCTCGCGGCCGATCGCGTCACCCTGCTGCTGTGGGCGGCGACCGCGCTGCTGCTGGCGATGCTGGTGATGATCCGCAACGCCTACGGCGTGCTGACCGTGGTCCTCGCCGGCGGTGCGTTCCTGCTGGTGTCCTGGCTGGCGCAGCCGCGGGTGCAGGCGGCGTTCGGGTACGCGGTGGTGTGGTTCCTGCTGCTCGGCGGGGTCCGGCCGGCGTTCGAACTCCAGGCCAGGCGGTCGCGGGGCGGTGCGGGCGACTCGGACGCCGACCAGCTGTCCCGGCTGACGCACGTACCGGCGGGCCTGTGGCTGCTGCTGTTCCACGCGGTGTCGTTGTGCTCGCTGATCGGCGGGGGCCGCTGGCTGCTGGAAGGTTGACCCCGGGCCCTCCTTATAAAGTGGGCCCATGGCCCCGAACAGCTTCTCCACCGCCCTCTGGCCCGCCCCGCACGCGAGCGGAGCCGTCGACGCGACGGTCCACGTGCCGGGGTCCAAGTCGGTCACCAACCGCGCCCTGGTCCTCGCCGCCCTGGCCTCCGAGCCGGGCTGGCTGCGCCGCCCGCTGCGGTCCCGGGACACCCTGCTGATGGCCGGTGCGCTGCGGGCCATGGGCGTGGAGATCGAGGAGGGGGTGGGCCCCGACGGCACCGGCGAGGCGTGGCGGGTGCTGCCCACCGGCCTGCGCGGCCCGGCCACGGTGGACGTCGGCAACGCGGGCACCGTGATGCGGTTCCTGCCGCCGGTGGCCGCGCTGGCCGACGGCCCGATCCGGTTCGACGGGGACCCCCGGTCGTACGAGCGTCCCCTGCACGGCGTGATCGACGCGCTGCGGCAGCTGGGCGCCCGGATCGACGACGACGGCCGGGGCGCGCTGCCGCTGACGGTGCACGGCGGCGGGGCCCTGGACGGCGGCCCGGTCTCGGTCGACGCCTCCTCCTCGTCCCAGTTCGTCTCGGCGCTGCTGCTGTCCGGCCCGCGCTTCAACCAGGGCGTGGAGGTCCGCCACACCGGCGCGACCCTGCCCTCGCTGCCGCACATCCGGATGACCGTGGACATGCTGCGCGCGGTCGGCGCCCAGGTGGACACCCCGGAGTCGGGCGGCGAGCCGAACGTGTGGCGGGTGACGCCGGGCGCGCTGCTCGGCCGGGACCTGACCATCGAGCCGGACCTGTCCAACGCGCAGCCGTTCCTGGCGGCGGCCCTGGTGACCGGCGGCAAGGTGCTGATCCCGGACTGGCCGGCCCGCACCACCCAGCCGGGTGACCGGCTGCGGGAGATCTTCACCGAGATGGGCGGTTCCTGCGAACTCACGGAGTACGGACTGGTGTTCACCGGGTCCGGGGCGATCCACGGCATCGACGTGGACCTGGGTGACGTGGGTGAGCTGACGCCGGGCATCGCGGCGGTGGCCGCGCTGGCCGACTCGCCGTCCACCCTGCGGGGCGTGGCCCATCTGCGGCTGCACGAGACGGACCGGCTGGCCGCGCTCACCAAGGAGATCAACGAGCTGGGCGGCGATGTCACGGAGACCGCCGACGGCCTGCACATCCGCCCGCGCCCGCTGCACGGCGGGACCTTCCACACCTACGAGGACCACCGTATGGCGACCGCCGGTGCGATCATCGGCCTGGCGGTGCCGGGCGTGCGGATCGAGAACGTGGAGACGACGGCGAAGACCCTGCCGGACTTCCCCGAGCTGTGGACCGGGATGCTCGGGCAGTAGGGACGTACGCCATGCGCCGCTACGGCAAGCACACCGACGAGGACGACATCCGCAGCCGCCCCAACCGCAAGGGCAACCGGCCGCGCACGAACATCCGGCCCAAGCACGAGGACGCCGCCGAGGGCATGGTCCTCACCGTCGACCGGGGACGGCTGACCTGTCTGGTGGACGACCGGCCCGTGCTGGCGATGAAGGCCCGCGAGCTGGGCCGCAAGGCCGCCGTCGTCGGCGACCGGGTCGCCCTGGTCGGCGATCTGTCCGGCAAGAAGGACACCCTCGCCCGGATCGTCCGCATCGAGGAGCGGTCGTCGGTGCTGCGGCGCACGGCCGACGACGACGATCCCTACGAGCGGGTGGTCGTCGCCAACGCCGACCAGCTGGCCATCGTCACCGCCCTGGCCGACCCCGAGCCCCGCCCCCGCCTCGTCGACCGCTGTCTGGTCGCGGCCTACGACGGCGGCCTGGAGCCGCTGCTGGTGCTGACCAAGTCGGACCTGGCCCCGCCGGACAAGCTGCTGGAGCTGTACGGCGACCTGGACATCCCGTACGTCGTCACCAGCCGGGAGGAGCTGGAGAGCGGCGAGGCGGCGGACCGGGTGCGCGCCCACCTGAGCGGCAAGATCACGGCGTTCGTGGGGCACTCGGGCGTCGGCAAGACCACCCTGGTCAACGCGCTGGTGCCCGAGGCGCGCCGGCGGACGACGGGACTGGTCAACGCGGTGACCGGCCGGGGCCGGCACACCACCACCTCCGCGCTCGCGCTGCCGCTGGCCGGTGCGGACGGCTGGGTGATCGACACCCCGGGCGTCCGGTCCTTCGGGCTCGCCCACATCGATCCCTCCCGGGTGATCCACGCCTTCCCGGACCTGGAGCCGGGCACCGCGGGCTGCCCGCGCGCGTGCAGCCACGACGAGCCGGACTGCGCGCTGGACGCGTGGGTGGCGGACGGGCACGCCGACCCCGCGCGGCTGTACTCCCTGCGCCGGCTGCTGGCCACGCGGGAGCGCCGGGAAGGCGACTGAGTCCGCGATCGCCGGGTAGGCGGCCGTGTCCCGCGTTATGTGCCCGGGCACCAGTTGGGTGAGTGCATAATCGCACCGAAGATCCGGACCAACGGGAGGACAGCACATGGCGTGGCTGCTGGTCATAGTGGCCGGGATATTGGAGACCGGTTTCGCCGTGTGCCTGAAGCTCTCGCACGGCTTCACACGCCTGTGGCCGACGATCGCGTTCGCGTCGTTCGCCCTGGGCAGCTTCGGTCTGCTGACCCTGTCCCTGCGGAAGCTGGACGTCGGCCCGGCCTACGCCGTGTGGACCGGGATCGGCGCGGCGGGCACCGCGATCTACGGCATGGTGTTCCTCGGCGACCTGGTGTCCACCTTGAAGATCGTCTCCATCAGCCTGGTCATCGTCGGGGTGATCGGGCTTCAGCTGTCGGGGTCGGCGCACTAGAGGGCCGCGCCGGTCCGGCCGGGTGGCGCGGGAACACCGCCCGCACCAGCTCCGCGATGCCGCCCTCCCCGGGCGGGGCGGCCACACAGGACAGGGCGAGGCGGACGACCAGTTCACACCGGAGCAGCAGCTCGGCCGGGGCGGTGCCGGGAGCGGCCAGCGCGGTCGCCGCGCGGTCCCGCACGATCCGTACGAAGTCGCGGGGCGCCGGCAGCGGCCCGTCCGCCCGGCGCTGGGCCGGCACCATGGCGGTGGAGTGTGCGGCGGTGAGCGGCGGGCTCGGCAGCCGCTCGGTCCAGCAGCCGGTGAGCAGCGCCCGCACCAGCACGTTGTCCCGGGCGGCGGCGGCCGTCCACTCGGCGGCGGCGGTGAGCCGGTCGCAGGCCTCGGCCGGCCCGGCGAGGGCCCGCTCCACGCCGGCGAGGTAGCCGTCGGCCTCCCGCCGCACCAGCGCCCGCGCCAGCCCGTCCTTGCTGCCGAACTCGTTGTACAGGGTCTGCCGGGACACCCCGGCCCGCGCGGCCACGTCGACCATCCGCACGGCGGACCACGGGCGGCGCGCGAGCGCCGCGTAGGCGGCGTCCAACAACGATTCCCGGGCAGCAGGCATCCGCGCCTCCCTGGGCCACAGCGACTCTGCGCCCAGATTTGACGGGCTTGTATGCACTGTCAAGGGTTCGCGGGGGGTGTGGGGGGCGTGCGGTGGCGTACGAGGGTGGTGACCGCCGGTCCACGGGCCGCGGGCGGCCGTACCGCCGTGGCCGGGCCCCGTCGCCCGCCGCCCCCTGTGGCCCCGTGCCGAGCCCGGCGGATACCGTTCGTCACATGCCCGACTACCTCGACGACCTGCGCCTCGCCCACGCCCTCGCGGACGCGGCCGACGCCGCCACCACGGCCCGCTTCCAGGCCCTCGACCTGAAGGTGGAGACCAAGCCGGACATGACCCCGGTGAGCGAAGCGGACAAGGCGGCGGAAGAGCTGATCCGCGGCCATCTCCAGCGCGCCCGCCCCGGGGACGCCGTCCTCGGCGAGGAGTACGGCGTCGAGGGCACCGGCCCGCGCCGCTGGGTGGTCGACCCGATCGACGGCACCAAGAACTACGTCCGCGGCGTCCCGGTGTGGGCCACCCTCATCGCCCTGATGGAGGAGGCGGAGGACGGCTTCCAGCCGGTCGTCGGCGTCGTCTCCGCCCCCGCTCTCGGCCGCCGCTGGTGGGCGGCCAAGGGCCACGGCGCCTTCGCCGGCCGCGACCTCGCCGCCGGCACCCCCCTCCACGTCTCCCGCGTCGGCAGGCTCGCGGACGCCTCCTTCGCCTACTCCTCGCTCTCCGGCTGGGAGGAGCGGGACCGCCTGGACGGCTTCCTGGACCTCACCCGTCAGGTGTGGCGCACGCGCGCGTACGGTGACTTCTGGCCGTACATGATGGTCGCGGAGGGTTCCGTGGACATCTGCGCCGAGCCGGAGCTGTCCCTCTGGGACATGGCCGCCAACGCGATCATCGTCACGGAGGCGGGCGGCACCTTCACCGGCCTCGACGGCCGGCCGGGCCCGCACAGCGGCGACGCGGCGGCGTCCAACGGCCTGCTGCACGAGGAACTGCTGGGGCACCTCGCTCCGCGCCCCTAGAGCGCCGGCACACCCCGCGCGCGCCGCCGACAGCGGCGCGCGCCCCCTTGTTGACCCTCCCTTTGCCTGGCACCCTGAACCCACCCCACTTGTGAACTTGTGAATCCCGGGTGACCAGGGATTCCTAGGAGGTGGCCCCTTCATGCTCGTCCGTGACGCCATGAGCACGATGATCCTCACCCTCGGCCCCGCCCACACCCTCCGCCAGGCAGCCACCCTGATGTCGTCCCGCCGCGTGAGCGCCGCCGTGGTCCTCGACCCGGACGCCGGCGGCATCGGCATCCTCACCGAACGCGACATCCTCGTCTCCGTCGGCCTGGGCCAGAACCCGGACGCCGAACCCCTGCACGCCCACACCACCACCGACATAGTCTTCGCCGCCCCGACCTGGTCCCTGGAGGAGGCGGCCCGCGCCATGGCGCACGGCGGCTTCCGGCACCTGATCGTGCTCGACCGCGGCGAGGTGGCCGGGATCGTCTCGGTCCGCGACATCGTCCGCCGCTGGGCCCCCACCCGGCGGCCCGCCCCCGTCTCCTGAACACGCGAACGGGCGGGCCGCCGGATTCCGTGTCCGGCGGCCCGCCCCTGTGTCCCGAACGCACGAACGGGCCGGACCCAGAGCACCATGGGTCCGGCCCGCCCGGCCGCGAGGGCGGCCGGCTCAGCCGCGCAGTTCCTGGACCGCGGTCTCCAGTCGCTTGCCGAAGTCGGCGTCGGCGTTGCGGAAGTTGCCGATCGCGCGCTCGACGATGTCCTGGCGGGTGACCTTGGCGATGAAGCCGGCCAGGTTGGCGATCAGCCGCTCCTTCTCCGGCTCGGTCATGAGCCGGTAGAGGTTGCCCGCCTGGACGAAGTCGTTGTCCTCGGCGTGGACCGGCGTCGGGTGGTTGCCCGTGGCACCGGTGAGACCGTCCAGCGGCTGCCACAGCGGGCGGCCGGTCTGCTGCGGCCCGCCGAAGCTGTTCGGCTCGTAGTTCTTCTCCCCGCCGTGCCGGCCGTCGTAGAGGAAGCCGTCACGGGAGTTGGTGCGCGCCTCGGTGGCGTGCGGGCGGTTGACCGGCAGGTGGTCGGCGTTGATGCCGACGCGGTAGCGGTGCGCGTCGCCGTAGGCGAACAGCCGGCCCTGGAGCATCTTGTCCGGCGAGGGACCGATACCGGGCACGAAGTGCGCCGGGGAGAAGATCGACTGCTCGACCTCGGCGAAGATGTTGCGCGGGTTGCGGTTCAGCTCCAGCCTGCCGATCTCGATGACCGGGTAGTCCGCGTGCGGCCACACCTTGGTCAGGTCGAACGGGTTGAACCGGTAGGTCGCCGCGTCCGCCGCCGGCATGATCTGCACGCCCACGGTCCAGCTCGGGAACTCCCCGCGCTCGATCGCCTCACGCAGGTCGCGCTGGTGGGAGTCGGGGTCCTTGCCCGCGAGGACCTCGGCCTCCTCGGCGGTGAGGTTCTTGATGCCCTGGTCGGTCTTGAAGTGGTACTTGACCCAGAAGACCTCGCCGGCCTCGTTGCTCCACTGGAAGGTGTGCGAGCCGAAACCGTCCATGTGCCGGTACGACGCCGGGATACCGCGGTCACCGAACAGCCACGTCACCTGGTGCGTGGACTCCGGCGACAGCGACCAGAAGTCCCACACGTTGTCGGCTTCCTGGCTGCCGGTGTACGGGTCGCGCTTCTGGGTGTGGATGAAGTCCGGGAACTTGATCGCGTCCCGGATGAAGAAGACCGGGGTGTTGTTGCCGACGAGGTCGTAGTTGCCCTCCTCGGTGTAGAACTTCACCGCGAAACCACGCGGGTCGCGCACGGCGTCCGCCGCGCCCAGGTTGCCGGCCACGGTCGAGAACCGCAGGAACACCTCGGTCTGCTTGCCGACCTCGGAAAGGAAAGCGGCACGCGTGTACGGGGTGACATCCGCGGTCACCGTGAACGTGCCGTACGCACCGGCACCCCGGGCGTGCACCACCCGCTCCGGGATCCGCTCCCGGTTGAAGTGGGCCAGCTTCTCCAGCAGCAGCTGGTCCTGGACGAGGACCGGCCCGCCGACGCCCGCCGTCTCGCTGTTCTGGTTGTCGGCGACCGGAGCCCCGGCCTCCGTGGTGAGCGGTCCCTGCGTCACGTGCGCCTCCTGCGTCATCACTGACTTGTCCTGTCCTGTGGTCAAAGCCGTCTCCGATCCTACAATGGACTTTGTCTAAGTCAAGCGATGTTCCAAAGTCACACCTATTCCCGAACTGGGGATCCTTGCTGTTAGGCTGGTGGCTATGAGCGACCTTCTGGAACGGCTGCGTGGACGCGGATGGCGGATGACCGCGCAGCGGCGCGTCGTGGCCGAGGTCCTGAACGGCGAGCACGTCCATCTGACCGCCGACGAGGTGCACGCGCGTGCCGTCGCGAAGCTGCCCGAGATCTCCCGGGCGACCGTCTACAACACGCTGGGCGAGCTGGTCTCGCTCGGCGAGGTCCTGGAAGTCACGACGGACAAGCGCGCCAAGCGGTACGACCCGAACGCGCACCGGCCACACCACCACCTGGTGTGCGCCCGCTGTGGCGCGATCCGCGACGTGCACCCGAACGGCAACCCGCTCGCCGACCTCCCCGACGCCGAACGCTTCGGCTTCACGGTGTCGGACGTCGAGGTGACCTACCGGGGGCTGTGCCCGGACTGCGCGGGCGGATAGCGAGACGCGGCACCAGGGGGCGCAAGCCCCCTTTTTTACTGCCCGGACCCCTGTTGGTTGTTGCTGCCCGGGCTCCTGCCGACCGCCCGGGCCCGCTTTCTTTGCCGGCCTGACCGAGCCGGCGCGGAAACGACCGAGGGCCGGAACCCATTTCTGGATTCCGGCCCTCGGCCTTCAGTAGCGGGGACAGGATTTGAACCTGCGACCTCTGGGTTATGAGCCCAGCGAGCTACCGAGCTGCTCCACCCCGCGTCGATGAATAAGACACTACGTGACTCTTGCGCCGGGATGCAAATCCCTTGGCGGGTGAGTGGCCGGGGTCACGCCGACAGCTCCTCGCGCAGCGCGTCCCGCAGCCGGCCCGCCCGCTCCGCTACCTCCACCGGCCCCAGCTCCACCGCCCGGGCGGCCCAGCGCTGCCCCTCCGCCAGCTCGCCGCGACGCGCGTAGACCAGGGCCAGCCGCAGCGCGGCCCGCCCGTGACCGGCGTCGGCGGCCCGGGTCCACCACACCGCCGCCTCCGGCTCGCTGCCCTCGCGGGCGAGCAGCAGCCCGAGGTTGAAGGCGCCGTTGCGCGAGCCGGCCTCGGCCGCCGTCCGGTACCACCGCGCCGCCTCCACCACATCCCCCCGGGCGGCGGCCAGCATCCCGACCCGGACCTGCGCCCGCCGGTGCCCCTGGGTGGCGGCCCGCTCGTACCACTCCTCGCACTCGGTCTTCTCGTGCACGATCTCCCCCAGCTCGTGCGCGGGCTCCGGCGGCCGGCGCGCGTCGAGCAGGGTGGCCAGCCGGTATGCGCCCTCCGCGCTGCCGCCCCCCGCGGCGCAGCGCAGATGGCGTTCGGCCTCCCGCTCGTCGCCCTCGCGCAGCCGGGCGATCCCGACCTGGAGCGCGGCCTCGGCGTGGCCGGCGGCGGCGGCCCGCTCGTACCAGCGCAGCGCCGTCCTCTCCTCGCCGCGTCCGGCGTAGAGGATGCCGAGGTTGAACGCGGCGTCCACGCTTCCGGCCTCGGCGGCCTTGGAGAACCACGGCTCGGCCCCGGTCGTGTCGCCGCCCTGGAGCAGCAGGATGGCCAGCGCGTTGGCGGCCTCCCGGTGTCCGGCGTAGGCGGCCCGCCGGTACCACTGTTCGGCCTGCGCGGTGCGGCCCTGCTCGGCGCAGAGCAACCCGAGGTTGTAGGCGCCGTTGTCGTCACCGGCGTCCAGCGCGGCCCGGTACCAGCGCTCGGCGGTCTGGGTCTCGCCGCGCTCGGCGTGCAGCGCGCCCAGCGCGTTGGCCGCGTTGCCGTCGCCCTCCTGGGCGGCGCGCAGCCACCACACGGCGGCGCTCTCGGCGTCTCCGGCGTCACGCAGCAGGAAGCCGAGGGCGCAGGCGGCCCGCGGCTCGCCGTCCTTGGCGGAGGTCAGGTACCAGCGCCCGGCCTCCTTCAGCTCCCCGCGCCGCTCCAGGATCGCCCCGAGCTGGAGCGCGGCCTTCCGGTGCCCGCGCGCGGCGGCCTGCCGGTACCACTGCTCGGCCTCCGTGGCGCCGCCGTCCGGGCCGTTCCCCTCCCCGGGCCACTCCTCCCCGGGCCCGGCGGCGCGGTCGAGCGCCCGGGCCAGCCGGTAGGCGGCCTCGCGGTGCCCGCGTTCGGCGGCGGAGCGCATCCAGTGCTCGGCGCCGGCGTCCCCGCGGTGCTCCAGCAGGTCGGCGAGGGCGTAGGCGCCGAGGACATGGCCCTGCTCGGCGGACTGGCGCAGCCAGTACTCGGCGGCCGGCTCGTCCCCGCGCTCGCGGTGGTAGCGGCCGAGGGCGTGCGCCGCGGCGGCGGACCCGGCCACGGCCGCGATCCGCCACCAGCCGGCGGCCTCCTCGGGGTAACCGCGCTGGTGCAGCAGGACGCCCAGGTTGTTGGCGGCGGCCCGGTCACCGGCCGCCGTGGCGGCGCGCAGATGGGGCTCGGCCGCGTCCAGCTCGCCGCGGCGCAGCAGCATCGCCCCGAGGACACTGGCCGCCTCGGCGTCCCCGCTCTGCGCGGCGAGCGCGAGCCGCGTCTCCTCGGCGGCCTCCCCCATGTCCACCATCTCGTCGCGGGCCGACTCCGTACCGGAAGACTGCGCAAACCGCCCTGACACGAACAGAGTTGCCTTCTCCCCCATAACGTCCATCGTCGCACCACCTGCAACCTGGGTACACCCGGTATACCGCAGCAGCCCGTGAGGTCACTTCGGCGTTTTGTCGACATGCCCACAGAGTGACAAGTCAAACACACACCCCCCAACTCCCCACGGCGGCGCGGCCGTCCCTCCCCTCGGCACATGGGTTCGCACACCACGAAGGCCCGGATCCTTGTTTCCGGATCCGGGCCTTCGATGCAGTAGCGGGGACAGGATTTGAACCTGCGACCTCTGGGTTATGAGCCCAGCGAGCTACCGAGCTGCTCCACCCCGCGCCGTTGCGTGTCAACCGTACCACGGCGCGGGGACGTCTAGATCAACTCGTGTTCTTCCCGCCGGTCTCCTCACCGTCCTTCTCGCCGGCCTTGCCGTCGGCCTTGTCCCCGGCCTTGCCGTCGGCCTTGCCGTCGGTCTTCCCGCCGGCTTTGTCGTCGGCCTTGTCGTCCGTCTTGGACTGGGCCTCCTCGGCCTGCTTCAGCGCCTCCTGGAGCTGCTTCTGCGCCTTGGCGTACGCGTCCCAGTCCGGACCGTCCTGCAGCGCCCGCTGCCCGGCGTCGAAGGCCTTCTGGGCGTCCTGGAGCGCCTGCCTGACCGTCGGGTCGCTGGTGTCGGGCGGATTGCCGGTACCCGGCCCCGGCGGCTTGGTGGCCGGACTCTTCGTACCGAAGAGCTTGTCGAGCGCCTGGTCGAGGGTGTCCTCGAACTCGGTCTTGTTCCCGTAGGTGACGAGCACCTTGCGCAGCAGCGGCATCTTGAGTCCGCCACCGCGGACGTAGACCGGCTCCACATAGAGCAGTCCGCCGTCCAGCGGCACGGTCAGCAGGTTGCCGTACTCGATGTCGGAGTCACCGCCCCTCAGGAGCTTGATCGTGGAGGCGATCCTCTCGTTCGAGTTGAACTTGCTCTGGACCTGCTTGGGGCCGTCGACCGTCGTCCTGGTCGGCAGTTTCAGGATCCTGATCTTGCCGTAGTCCTTCGTGCCGGCCTCCGCGTCGACGGTCATGAACGCGGCCAGGTTGTCCCGCCCGCTGGGCGTGAACGTCGTCGACAGCGAGAACGCCTGCTTCTTCTGGTCCGGCATCTTCATGCTCAGGTAGTACGGCGGCACCGCGTTGCCCGACTTGTTGGTCGGGTCGTTGGGCACCTGCCACACCTCGCTGGCGGTCAGATAGGTCTCGGCGTCCGTCACGTGGTAGCGGGTGAGCAGTTCGCGCTGCACCTTGAACAGGTCCTGCGGATAGCGCAGATGGTCCATCAGGTCGTCGGAGATCGCGCTCTTCGGCTGCACCGTGTCCGGGAACGCCTTCATCCAGGTCTTCAGCACCGGGTCCTTGGTGTCCCACTGGTAGAGCCGGACATCACCGGTGTAGGCGTCGACCGTCGCCTTCACCGAGTTGCGGATGTAGTTGACCTGGTTCTGCTGGGCCACCACCGCGCGGGAGTTGTTCGTCGCGGTCAGCGAGTCGGCCGTCGTATCGCCCAGGGTCGTACGGGAGGAGTACGGGTAGCCGTTGGTGGTCGTGTAGGCGTCGACGATCCACTGGATGCGGCCGCCGACGACCGCCGGGTACGCGTCGCCGTCGATGGTCAGCCAGGGGGCGACCGCCTCCACGCGCTCCTTGGGGGTGCGGTTGTACAGGATCCGCGACCCCTTGCCGATCGCGCCCGAGTACAGGATCTGCGGTTCGTTGAGGGTCAGCGCGTACGCGGCCCGGTTGACCGGGTTGTCGAGGTTGACGCCGCTGCGGCCCCGGTACCGGGTCGGCTTCTCACCGTCGTTGTCGGAGTAGTCGATCTCCTCCTGGGGACCGCCGACGATCGAGTAGGTGGTGGTCTTCTCGCCGTAGTAGATCCGCTGCTCGTAGCTGCCCAGGTCGCCCTTGGACGGCAGGTCGTACTCGGTGAAGACCGGCTCGCCGCCCTTGGCCTCGGTGCCCTTGGCGGCGACCACGCCGAAGCCGTGCGTGTAGCGGAAGTGGTCGTTGATCCAGTTGTGCTTCGTGACACCGGCCAGGTCCAGCTCGCGCAGCCCGATGACCGTGTCCTGTTCCTTGCCGTCCTCGCCGGGGTACCGGTCGACGTCCAGGTTGTCCGGGAAGCCGTAGTAGTTCTTCATCTCCTGACGCTGCTGGAACGTCGGGGAGACGATGTTCGGGTCGATGATCCGGATGTTCGCCGCGTCGCTCACGTCGTCGCGCAGTTTGCGCTTGTTCTTGGTCGTGGACTCGCCGTTGTACCCGGTGACCTTGGCGTCGTCGATGTCGTACGCCTCGCGGGTGGCGTCCAGGTTCTTCTGGACGTACGGCGCCTCCTTGGCCTGCTCGTTCGGCTGCACCTGGAACTTCTGCACGATGGCCGGGTACAGGCCGCCGATCAGGATCGCCGAGAGCACCATCAGGCCGAAGCCGATGACGGGCAGCTGCCAGGTGCGCCGCCACAGCGTGGCGAAGAACAGCAGCGCGCAGATGACGGCGATGCAGAACAGGATCGTCTTGGCCGGCAGATAGGCGTTGGCGTCGACATAGCGCAGGCCGGTCCAGTTGTCGGTGGCCTTGAAGTCGCTGGACTTGACCGCCAGACCGTACCGGTCGAGCCAGTAGGCGACCGCCTTCAGGGCGACGAAGATGCCGAGCAGCACCGACAGGTGGCCGGTCGCGGCGGCGGTGGCCCGGGCGCCCGGACTGGTGACGCGCAGCCCGCCGTACAGGTAGTGGGTGAGCGCGGCGGCGATCAGGCACAGGATGGTGGCGGCGAAGCCGAAGCCCAGCAGGAACCGGTACCAGGGCAGGTCGAAGGCGTAGAAGGAGACGTCGAGGTGGAACTGCGGGTCCTTCCGGTGGAAGGGCACCCCGTTCACCCACATCAGCCAGGTCCGCCACTGGCCCGCCGCCGAGGCGCCCGCGATCAGCCCGACCAGGCAGGTGACGGCGAGCAGCACCCACTTCTTGTACGGCGCGATGCCCATGCGGTAGCGGTCCAGGCTCTGCTGCTCCATGGACATGGCGCTGAGCGGGGGCCGCAGCCGGTGCGCGAGCCAGATGTTGAGGCCGACCGCGGCCGCCATCAGCAGGCCGAACACGAAGAACAGCCCGATCTTCGTGGACAGGGTGGTGGTGAACACGGACGAGTAGTGCACCGACCGGTACCAGAGCCAGTCCGTCCAGAAGCCCGCGAACATGGTGAAGACCATGCCGAGGGCGGCGAGGACCCCCAGGGTCACGAGCAGGGCCCGGACCTTCCGGGAGGGGCGGACCGCCCTGATCCGTGGCCCCGTCGGGCCTCCGCCGCGGTCCGGCATCTGGAAAGCCAAGGTGCGCCCCTCGAAGTTCGCTGTCGTTCCGTCAGGCCCTCGGGTTCGCGGGCCCCTCGTGGCCCCCCGTGACCGCGGGCCCACACCTATGCAACTTACTCACCGTTTACTCGGTTCCCGATTCCGGCCGGGAACGAGGCAGGATTGTGACCATGTCCAACACTCCCATGGCGGCGAGCCCGCTCACCCGGGCCGTACTCGAAATCGACGAGTACGTCTCCGGCCTCGGCTGGGACCAGGCCGCTCGCCTTTTCGCCCTTGTAGACACCGCACGGCTGCGGGCTCAGGAACCTTCGCTCGCGGCCCAGCTGGGCCTTGAGGACGAGCCCGAGACCGCCGGTCTCACCCCGATCGAGCAGGACGAGGTCCCCTCCGGCAAGCCGCTGGACGAGTTCCTCGCCACCATCGCCTGGCCCGACGCGGTCGTCGGCTGCGCCCTGACCGTGGAGCGGCTGATGCTGCCGCCGTCCGCCGAGGCCCAGGTGCCCTCCGACCTGGACGAGGCCCGGCTGGCCGAGTGGGTCGCCCGGCACCCCGAGCGCCAGGAGGTCCGCATGACGGTGGCCGTGCTGCGCGACGGCAGCCGCGAGTCGGCGCTGCGGCTGCGCGAGAAGGACTCCCCGACGGAGGTCCTCACCGGCCCCGACCTGGTGCCGGGCCTGGCGGACGCCCTGGCGGCGACGTTCGCGGACTGATCCGGTCCGCCGCGGTACGGCGCCGGCGGTACGGTGCCGGCGACCGGCGTCGGCGGTACGGCGCTGGGGGCGCCCCTCTTCCATGGGGGCGCCCCCAGCCGTGTCCCGGCCGCTCAGCCCTTGGCGGCGCACTTCGGCAGGGCGGCGACGTCCCCGCCGCGGATGTCCTGGAGCGCGTCGAGCGCGTCGCCGATGGTCTTGACCTTGACCAGGGTGAGTCCGTCCGGGGTGTCCTTGGCCGCCGACGCGCAGTTGCCGGCCGGGGTGAGGAAGTACCGGGCGCCCTTGGCGCGTGCGCCGACGGTCTTCATCTCGATGCCGCCGATCGGGCCGACCGTGCCGTCGTCGTCGATGGTGCCGGTGCCGGCGACGAACGTGCCACCCGTGAGGCTGCCCGGGGTGAGCTTGTCGTAGATGCCGAGGGCGAACATCAGGCCGGCGCTGGGCCCGCCGACGTCGGCGAGCTTGATGTCCACGGTGAACGGGAAGGTGTGGTCGGTCCCGGCGGAGATGCCGACGATGGCCCGCTTGGCACCGCCGTCGTCGGAGGCCCGGGTCGTGATCGTCACGTTCCGCGTGCCGGCGGCCTCCTTGTGGGCCTTCTCGGCCGCGGCCTGGTCCTTGGCGGGGACGATCGTGAAGACGACGTCCTGACCCGGCTTGCGCTTGGTCACCAGCTTGGCGACGTCGGCCGGCTGCCTGACCGCCGTTCCGTCGACGGCCTTGATCACATCACCGGCGTGCAGCCGGCCCTCGGCCGGGGAGCCCTTGACGACCGTGGAGACGATCACCCAGGACTTCACCGGAAAGTGCAGCGCCTTCAGGGCGGCGACCTTGGCGCTCTCCTGGGACTGGCTGAACTCCTCGGCGTTCTCCTGGCTGGACTGCTCCTCCGTCTTGCCGTCCGGGTACAGCGTGTCGTGCGGGACGATCTTGCTGTCGTGGGCCAGCCAGCCGTAGACGGCCTCGACGAGGTTCATCCGGTAGTCGGCGCCGGTGACCCGGACGGTGGTCATGTTCAGGTGGCCGTCGGCCGGGTACGTCTTGTGCCCGGAGATCTGCAGCACCGGCTCGCCGTCGTGCTCCCCGAGCGTGTTCACGGTCGGGCCGGGGGACATCTCCGCGTACGGCACGGGGATGAGCACTCCCGCGCACAGGAGCGCGATCAGCATCAGGGTCGAGGCGAGCATCGTCACGGTGCGGCGTGGCATGCCACGACAGTACGGGACGGCACTGTCGGCGCGCCGTCAGGGCACCCACGTCACGCGCCGCGCGCACCCGGCCGGGGCTTCTCCATGGCCTCGCGGAACCGGGCGTACCCGTCCAGCTCGGGGCCGTCGCCGCGCACCTTGCGGGTCCGGTTGGCCCAACTGCCCCACAGTCCGCCGCCTACCGCGGCCACCAGCGGGATCAGCAGCCAGACAAGCACCCCCATGCCGACCTCCTACGCCATGAGCGTCCGCAACTGACTGATCAGCAGATTAACCATCCGTAGGGACAACGCTCACGCGAGGGGGCCGGTTACGCAACCGGAGGGGTCCGACAGTGCTACGCGCCGACCCACTCCTCGGTGCCGTCGGAGAACTTCTGGTGCTTCCAGATGGGCACCTCGTGCTTGAGGTCGTCGATGAGCTTGCGGCAGGCGTCGAAGGCCTCCGCGCGGTGCGGGCAGGCCACGGCGACGACCACGGCGAGGTCCCCGACCCGCAGGTCACCCACCCGGTGGACGGCGGCCAGCGCCCGCACGGGGTGGTCGGCGACGACCTTCTCGGCGATCCGCCGCATCTCGGCCTCGGCGCTGGGGTGGCAGGAGTAACCGAGGGCGTCCACGCCGGCGCCGCCGTCGTGGTTGCGTACGGTGCCCACGAACAGCGCGATGCCCCCGGCCGCGGCGTCCCCGACGGCGCGGAAGACCTCGTCCACGGAGAGCGGTGTCTCCCGGACGGCGATCAGCTTGACGGGGTCCTCGGCGGCCCGCTCGCCCGGGTGGTCGTTCGTGAGTGCCATGTGCCCATCGTGCCCCACGGGTCCGGCATCGGGGAATACGGCTTTCGGCAGCACGCGCGCGTGGGCGGTTCGGAGGCTTCTACAAGGGTGGTCCCGCCCGTCCCACCGGGGTTTTGCCGGGTCCCGCCGGTTCCGCCGCCAAGGGGCGTGCGCCGGGCCTCAGACCCGCCGCCGGGCCTTCCGGGCCCTCCGTACGACGGCCGCCGCGCCCAGCAGGGCGACGGTCGCCCCCGCCGCCCCGGCCGCCGTGGCGTCCTTGCGGCCCAGCCGCCGCCCGGCGACCGTGCGCCGCCCGGACACCTCCTCCAGCAGCTCCGCCAGCACCTCCTCGTTGGTCCACTTCGGCCGCCATCCGGCGTCGTGCAGCCGGCTGCCGCTGACCACCCAGGGGTACATCGTGTAGGCCAGGTCCCCCGCCGGGGAGGGGGTGAGCCCGATCCGGTGCAGCCGGGCCGCCGCGCCGAGGGCGACCGCCGACGGCAGCTCCATGCGCCGGATCCCGCTCAGCTCCTCGACCTCCTCCTGCTCCAGCCATCCGTCGCAGCCGACGGCCAGTTCCCCGTCGGCCTTCTCCAGCACGGCGTACTCCAGGGCGCTGCACAGGTCCTCGACGTGGCAGAACTGCCACGCGGGCCGCGACCCGGCCACGACCAGCAGCCGCGGGGACTCGAAGTACCTGGTCAGCGCGGTGTCGGTGCCGCCGACCAGGACGGCCGGCCGGACCACGGTGACGTTCAGCCCCGGATGCGCGCGCGGCGCGCGCCGGGCCAGCCGCTCGATCTCCAGCAGATCGCCGACCCCGGTCGCCTCGGCGGTGGCGCGCAGCTCGGCGTCCTCCGACAGGGGCAGTTCGTTGTCCGGCAGCGCGCCGTAGACCATCGCCGAGGTGCACAGCACCACCCGGTGCACGCCGGCCGCCGCGGCGGCCGTCAGCACGGTCTGGGTCCCGCGCACGTTGTAGGCCGTGCGCGCCGCCGGGTCGGTCTCCAGATCGAGGTCGAGGGCGAGGTGGACGACCACGTCGGTGCCGCGCAGCTTGTCCGCGATGGCCGGGTCGCGCACGTCGAGGATGTGCCACCGGGCCTCGGCGCACTCGCCGCGCCGCTCGTCGATGGCGACGACCCGCTTGATCTCCTCGGAGGCGGCGAGCCGCTCGGTGAGCAGGGCGCCGACCCCGCCGGCCGCGCCGGTCACCGCGACGACGGGTCCGCGCACGGCGGAAGAGGTTGAACGGTTTCGCGCTGCGCGAACCTGCGGATCTGGGGAACTCACCGGGCGTCTCCAGCGGTTGTCTTCAGTACACGCGCGAGTGACGCGTACGTACCAGGTGCATCCATCCTGCCGCAGGCCTTCCGCAGGCGAAGCACCGAGGCCCGATCGGGCCCGGGTGTCTACGCTGGGTGGTGTTGTCGGGCAGCCGCGCCGCCGGAAGAACCGGTGGCCTTACCAGCCGAGGAATCCCGTGAGTGACACCCCATTCGGTTTCGGCCTTCCGCCGGAGGAGCCGGAAGACGGCGACGAGGGCAAGAAGAAGGACCAGCAGAGCGGTGGTGGGCAGGGACCGGCCAATCCGTTCGGTTTCGGCGGCCTGCCCGGAGCCGGCGGCTTTGGCGGCCCCGGCGCAGACAATCCGCTCGCAGCCATGTTCGGCTCCCTGAACCCCAGCGACCTGGGAGCGGCCTTCCAGCAGCTCGGCCAGATGCTGTCGTACGAGGGCGGGCCGGTGAACTGGGACATGGCCAAGCAGATCGCCCGCCAGACGGTCGCCCAGGGCGCGCCGAACGGCACGAAGGACGCCAGCGTCGGCCCGTCCGAGCGCCGGGCCGTGGAGGAGGCCGTCCGCCTGGCCGACCTGTGGCTGGACGACGCGACGTCCCTGCCGTCGGGTTCCGCCTCGGCGGTGGCCTGGTCGCGGGCGGAGTGGGTCGAGGCGACCCTGCCCGCCTGGCGGGAGCTGGTCGACCCGGTCGCCGAGCGGGTCGGCGCGGCGATGGGCGACGTCCTGCCGGAGGAGATGCAGGCCATGGCGGGCCCGCTGATCGGCATGATGCGCTCGATGGGCGGCGCCATGTTCGGCACGCAGATCGGGCAGGCCGTGGGCGTGCTCGCGGGCGAGGTCGTCGGCTCCACCGACATCGGCCTGCCGCTGGGCCCGGCCCGCAAGGCCGCCCTGCTCCCGGCCAACGTGGAGGCGTTCGGCAAGGACCTGGGCGTGCCGCAGGAGGAGGTGCGGCTCTATCTCGCCCTGCGCGAGGCCGCCCACCAGCGTCTGTTCGCGCATGTGCCGTGGCTGCGCTCGCACCTGTTCGGCGCGGTCGACGGCTATGCGCGCGGCATCAAGGTCGACACGGCCAAGCTGGAGGACGTGGTCGGCCAGTTCGACCCGCAGAACCCCGAGCAGTTGCAGGACGCGCTCCAGCAGGGCATGTTCCAGCCGGAGGACACGCCCGAGCAGAAGGCGGCCCTGGCCCGTCTGGAGACCGCTCTGGCGCTCGTGGAGGGCTGGGTGGACGCGGTGGTGCACGCCGCCGCGAAACCGCGCCTGGGGTCCGCCGACGCGCTGCGCGAGACGCTGCGCCGCCGGCGTGCGTCCGGCGGCCCGGCGGAGCAGACGTTCGCCACGCTGATCGGCCTGGAGCTGCGTCCGCGCCGGCTGCGCGACGCCTCCCGGCTGTGGGCCTCGCTCACGGACGCGCGCGGGGTCGACGGCCGGGACGGACTGTGGGCCCACCCGGACATGCTGCCGACCGCGACCGACCTGGACGACCCGGACGGTTTCGTGCACCGCGAGCACCTGGACTTCTCCGAGCTGGACAAGATGCTGGGTGAGGCGGCGGGCGGCGACCACGGCAAGCCCGACCTGCGCAAGAAGGACGACGACGAGACCGAGGGCGACGACACCGAGTGAGCCTGTACGACGACGCGGTCCTGGTCCTGAAGGGGTACGAGGGCCAGGAGGAGCTGCGCCAGTCGTACCTGGACCACCTGGCGGCCCGTCCGGACGGCATGTGGAAGTCCTGTGACTCCGGTCACATCACGGCCAGTGCCCTGGTCGTCGACCCCGGGCGCGGCCGGGTGCTGCTCACGCTGCACCGGAAGCTGCGGATGTGGCTCCAGATGGGCGGTCACTGCGAGCCGGGCGACCCGACGCTGGAGGCGGCGGCTCTGCGGGAGGCGGCGGAGGAGTCCGGGATCGACGGGCTGACCCTGCTGCCCGGCGGTCCGGTACGGCTGGACCGGCACCCGATCCCGGCGCCCTGCAACCGGCACTTCGACGTGCAGTACGCGGTGCTGGCCCCGCCCGGCGCGGTGCAGGAGATCAGCGAGGAGTCCCTCGACCTGCGCTGGTTCGCCTACGACGAGGTGGCCGGGGTCGCCGACGAGTCCGTCCTGCGTCTGCTGGAGGCCACGCGCGCCCGGCTCTGACGGGTCACCGACGAGAGGTAAGGGGCGACCGCCTGGGCGGTCGCCCCTTACCCGGGTCCGGCTCAGCTCCAGACGTTGCCCTGGTTCTGACCGCGCGCCCCCTGCTGGCCCATGCCGAACTGGGCGGCGAGGCCCTGCCCGATCACGGCGTTCTGCGGCGGCAGCAGCTCGCTGGGCTGGACGAGTGCGAACCCGGAGCCCAGGAAGCTCAGCTCCCAGCCCTCACCGGTGTTGCCACGCCGGCGCCACACGCCCGAGGAGTGCGTCTGGGCCTGCATCTGCACGCGCAGCCCGGTGGACCAGGCGACGATCGCGTCGGCGTCGCAGTTGACGTACTTGTCGGGCGTGACCCGCATCAGCAGCGGGACGCCCGAGGTCATCAGGGCGACCCTGCCGCGCCCGGTGATGTTGAGCTGGTACTTCCCGGAGCCGGAGATGCCGTACAGGCTGTCGACGGCGATGACCTCGTGGTGCAGCGAGGAGTCCATGGCGAGGACGTAGGAGCTGTCTACGGTCAGCCCGTCCTGCTCGACGTCCATGAGGTGCACGTGCTGGGCGAGGTTGGCGAGGTAGACCGTGCCCTGGCCGTGGCAGCGCATCAGGTCCAGGCCCTCGCCGGTGCGGGCACGCGCGCGTGCCTGCCGGTTGCCCTGGTACTCGGCGTCGAACTCGACCAGCCCCTGGTAGGCGACCATGGTGCCCTTGCGGGCGAGGAGGTCGTCGTGGCCGTCCAGGGTGATCCGGAGCATCTGCGCGTTCTGCAGGCTCCAGCGCTCCTGGGTCTGGAGGTCGTTGTGCGCGAAAAGCGGGCTCTGCATGGTGTTCTGGCTCCCCCTCAGCCCCGGATCCGGAGGCGGTCGGTGCTGTCCTCGCTGGGCTGGACGACGACGATGCCCTGTCCGGAGAAGGCCATCTGGTAGGCCTCGCCGCTGCCCCGGCCGATCAGCGACTGCGCCTTGAAGCTGCGCTTGCCCTTCACCTTCAGGTTCGGCGACCAGGCGACGAGCGCGTCCGGGTCGACGTACGTCTCGTCCTCGCCGCCCCCGCAGTCCACGACGATCGGCGTGCCCCGGGAAGTCAGCGCGACCCAGCCCTGGCCGGAGATCCTCGTGTTCCACAGGCCCTGGCCGGCGAACTTCGCGAGCCCCTTGACGCGCTCCACGCCCCAGGTCAGATGGGCGTCGAAGGCGAGGAGGTTGGTGGCGTTGACGGAGATGCCGTCGCCATTGAGATTGATCACGACGACGTCTGCGCCGTAGTCGGCGAGGTAGAGCAGGCCGTCGCCGGAGCACTTCATCAGCGGCGCGCCCTCGCCGGTGGCCCAGTCGCGGGCGATCTGGCGGACGGCCGGCGGGTTGGGCTCGTACTGGATGAAGCCCTCGTAGGCGACCATCGACCCCACGCGCGCGAGGAGGTCGTTGCCGGTCTGCAGGGCGACCTTCAGCATGTGACTGCCGTGGTTCTCCATGCGGGCGGTGACGGGTGCGGGGGCGAAGCCCGCGAGCGGCTGGTTCATGACGGGCTCCCTCAGACCTCGTACGGCTGGACGACGATGAAGTTGCCGGGCGCGCCCCGGAACTGGAGGTTGACGCTCTCGCCGGTGTCGCCGGGGTAGGCGTTGCGGCGCATGCGGACCTGGCTGGAGACGATCACCTGGGAGCCGGCCGACCAGGCGACGACGGCGTTGCAGTCGGCGAAGGTGGTCGGCGTGACCGGCAGCACCACGGGCGTGCCGTGCGTCTTGACGACGATCGTGCCGGTGCCCTGGAACTGCATGGTGAACAGCGCGCCGCCGGGGATGCCGTGGCCCTCGATCCGGCGGACCTCGTAGCTCAGGCTCTCGTCGAAGGCGAGGACGTTCTCCGCCGACACGCAGATCGCGTCGCCCTGGAGCTCGACGGGGTGCAGGTGGGCGGAGTTCTCGGCGAGGAAGACCTGGCCCTGGCCGGAACAGCGCATGAGCTGCATCTCCTGGCCGGTGGCGTTGCCCACGACGCGGCCCATGAAACCGGCGCCCTTGTAGCCGAAGTCGACCTTGCCCTGGTAGAGCACCATGCTGCCCTGCCGGGCCAGCACCGACTGGCCGCCGAGGCCGAGGTCCACGCGGACGAGCGTCTTGTTCTGCTGGGTCCAGCGCTGGCCGGTCGGCGTCTCCTTGAACGCCTGGAGCGCGGCCGTCACCCCGGCACCGCCCTGGGGCGCGCCCTGCGGCACCTCGTAGGCGGCGGGCTGACCGGGTACCTGCCCGTAGCCCGGGGGCATCGGCGGGGCGGGCTGACCGGCGCCGGCTCCGTACGGGGCGGGCTGCCCGCCGTACCCCGGGGGCATCGGCGCGCTGGGCAGGCCGCCGTACGACGGCTGCTGGGGCGGCTGGCCGTAGGGCGCGGGAGCCGTGGGGGCGGGGGCCGCGGGCGCGGCCGGCGGGGGGACGGTGCCGCCGGGCGGGGTGAGGGGGGCGACGACCGTGGGGGCGAGGTGCACGTTCGGCGCGGGCGCCGGGGGCGGG
>NZ_BAAASM010000073.1:0-16078 GCF_039532885.1 Streptomyces nogalater
AACTTCGAAGACCAGACAGCCCTTCAACTGCGAATACACCCAGCCCCGACGCCGACGACTCGACGTGGTCGTTGCGGCACCAGGCCACCACAGCCGCCGCGAACCGGTCACGGAACAGCCCCACCGGACACAGCTCGATGGCCAGCCACACGGCCACCCGATCCTGGCCCTACTCGGCGTTCACCCCGAACCCGTACGCCACCCGGATCCCGCCCCGACGCCTCTGGACCGCCTCGCTCTGCCAGTCATAGTCCGCCCACACCTCCGCAGACACCCTGACCTGCTGAGCCACGTACTCCACCGCCGCGGTCCGCACCTCCTGGGCCGGGTCGGCGCCGGCCAGCATCATCCAGGACGGTCGGGTTTTCCACGCCGCGACCGGAGCGGCTTCGGTGCAGGCGGCAGTCACGGGACACTGTGCCACCGCAGTCGTCCGGGCGGCGGCCGTGCGGGAATCGGCTAATACTCCAGTGTGGTTTCGTGATCGGCGGCTCTGTCGGTGCTTCCTCGTACGGTGCTGTGCATGGGGTATGAACTGCACATCACGCGGCGTGACGACTGGTGGGACGAGGAGGGCTCTGAGATCAGTCGGCAGGAGTGGGAGTCCGTTGTTGCCGCCGATCCCGATCTGGTCATGCAGCCCATCCCCGATGGCTGGCCTGCCGATGCCTTTTCCTCGGCTTTGATGACGACGCGGTCGGAACGGGAGGACGGGATCGAGGCGCTGCACTGGGACCAGGGCCTGGTCAGCGCCAAGCACCCGAGCGACGTGTTGATCGCCAAGATGTGCGAGCTTGCCAGGCTCTTGGGGGGTCGGGTGCAGGGCGACGACGGTGAGTACTACGGCGGTTGAGCGCGGCCACCGCGAGATGATCAAGGGTTGTGTGGACTCTTGAAGATCGTGCGGTGGCCGCGGGCCACAGCATAGATGCAGCCCGTTGGCGGGCGATGTTCGACCAGGCCATGTCGAGGATCGCCGGCCGGTTCCGCCGGGTCCAGCCGAGGGCGACGGCTCGCGCCTACCTGTTCGGACTACTCTCCGGCATCGAGCGGAAGAACTGCTGGCGGCTGGCCGAGCAGGCTGGCCACGCCCGCTCTGGGCCGATGCGGCGCCTGCTACGAACCGCGCACTGGAGTGCCGACGGTCCGCGATGATGTCCGTGCCTACATCGTCGAGCACCTCGGCGCCGACGACGGCGTGCTGATCGTCGACGAGACCGAATTTTTGAAGAAGGGCCGCGGTTCGGCCGGGGTCCAGCGGCAATACACCGGAACCGCCGGACGGATCGAGAACAGCCAGGTCGGCGTGTTCCTCGCCTACGCCTCCCGTCACGGGCGTGCCTTGATAGACCGCCGTCTGTATCTGCCAGAGCAAGCCTGGTGCCAGGACGGCGAGCGCCGGGCCCGGGCCGGCGTCCCCGACCACGTGGAGTTCGCGACCAAGCAAGCCCGCCCTGGCCGGGCGGATGATCGAGGCTGCGCTGGACGCCGGGATCACCTACTCCGGCGCTTTGCCGGAGCCGGAGCGAAGGGACCCCGCTACTACGACTGGGCCCGGATCGACATCGGCGCCGACGGTCACCGCCACCTACTGATCCGCCGCAACCCCACCAGCGACGAACTCGCCTTCTACCTCTGCTGGACCCCACGGCGAGTGCCACTGCCAGAGCTGGTCCGGGTCGCCGGCACCAGGTGGTGCAACGAAGAGTGCTTCCAGGCGGCGGAGGGCCAGGTCGGAATGGACCACTACCAGGTCCGCCACTGGACCGCATGGCACCGACACACCACCCTGGCCATGCTCGCGCTGGTCTTCCTCACCGTCCTGGCTGCCGACGCAAGGCCGACCAGACAGGCCGAGCCGAACCGCCCCGCTCAAAGCAGCGAACCGATCAGCCTGACCGTTCCTGAGATCCGCCACCTGCTCGGGGCACTGCTGATCCCACTCACCACCCTGAACAAGCTGCTGGCCTGGTCGACCTGGCGCAGGCTCCATCAGGCCACAGCTCGCCGGAGCCATTACCGACGACGGATCTCCACCCCCTCCACCGCATAGATCACAAAACCGCACTGGAGTACTAGCCCGGGCAGAAAGCGTGAAGGCGGCGCCACCGACGACGCGGTGGTGCCGCCTTGGACCTGTCGTCACCGGCTCATCCGTCCGGAGGCAGTCCGATGGTGATCGGACCGGGCGCTGCGGACAATGGTGCTCCAGCCCCCCACACGGCGAGAGGTCACCGGTGTGCCCCGACGACGGTCGAAGGAGACGCTTCGTGGGTCCGGTGGGCGCGGACGGGTGGCCGGCCGGCTCACTCTCGCGGGTTGGCTCGGGTGTGTGTCCGGTCGTGGTCGCCGTCGGTGGGTCGCGAACCGCCTGCCTGCGGAGGTGATCGTGTGAAGGCCTCCCACGGGTTCGGCCTCCGCTCATGGCTGAGGGCGCTGCACACGCCGACCAGCACAGGACGGTCACCGCTGGTGATGGTCCTGATCCTGGCGGTGCTCGTCCCGACGACCGCGCTGCTGGGCTTTTTCGGCTTCCAGGACATCAGCGAGGCCTTGACCTATCCGGGCCGCATCACCGGCGCCGCCCTCGTCCTCCTCGGGGTCATCACGCTTCTGGGCGCCGGAGCCGTGGTGGACTATTGGTTCCACAACAGCTTCCCCTACTCCGGCTCGGTGGCACTGCTCGGCGCGTTCGCGGCGCTCGTGGCCAACCTCATGCTGCTGGTCGAGACGTGGAAGGACGGTGACAGCACTCTCTATCTGACGTTGTGGAGCCTGCTCGCCGCCGGTTCCGTGTGCGCGGTCGTCCTGGTGTACCGGGCGAGGATCTCCATTCCCGGCCCCAGACGGCTGGCGGCGGCGGTGATCGCCTCCGCGGCTCTCGCGGCGGCCAATTTCGGTTACGAGCACCTTTTCCAGCCGTCCCAGCGCGGGGCCAAGCCGCTCATCGCCATGTCCGTGGGGAAGGCCGTGATCCGCTCGGACCGGAAGGCGTTCGCCGTGCCGGTCGACATCAAGCTGGAGAACCATGCCGACGTGGGTTTCTACATGCTCGGCACCGAGTTCCACACCATGGGCGAGAAGGTGCCGCTGAGCCCGAAGGACCGGCTGCACGAGCAGTGGCGCGACGACGCCGAGCAGTGGAGCAAGGCCGATCAGGAGTTGCACCCGCTCTCCCGGCGGGAGATCCACCAGCGCGGCCAGTTGCTGGCGGCACAGCCATGGCTGTCCGCCGGGCAGTGGATCGAGCCGGGCGAGAAGATACTCACCCACACCGTCGTACAACTGCCCATGGACACCCCGTACGACCAGCTGACCTTCTACGCCACCGCGAGCTTCGCGCGCAAGGACCGGCTCGGCCTGGACACGCTGCAGCGGATGGGCTACTCCTGGACCGGTGCCGACGTGCCCGGCTGGGTGACGCAAGGGGGGCGCGACGCCGTCGTCTACCGCGGCAGGGTGTACGAGAACAACGCGCTCGACGATCACACACGCGATCCCCGCTGGGTCACCGTCTACTGGCGCTTCGGCGCGCACGGCGTCGAACTGATGGAGAACATCGCGCGGCAGGACGACGAGGCCCGCGTCCTGTCCGCGGGGGAGAGCCGTGAGCTGGTGACGCGGTACGGGATCGGCAGGGCGGCGACGGGTCCGTACGAGTTGACGTTGTGGGACATCAAGAAGCGGTGACCGGTACGGTCGCGTCGTCCGTGAGGTCGCGCCGGCCGAGTCCGTCCAGCCACACGACGAGGGCGAGGGCGCTGTTCACGCGGTCGCAGGCGTAGGCGTCCCCCAGGCCGAGGCGGGCCTCCCGCACGGCCCGGCAGAGCGTCTCCACGTCGAACATCTCCGTGACCAGCGGATGCCTCGCACAGCGGCAGAAGTCGATGAGGTCGTCGCCGTGTGTCCGCAGCCCGCGCGCGTACAACTGGTCGAAAGGGATCTTGGCGGTCCGGCCGCGGATCCGCTCCGGGAGCAGATCCGCCATCGCCTCGCGCAGAACCGCTTTCGGACGGCCCGGACGCGGCGCCGCCTCGGCGGGCAGGCGGCGCATCGTGGCGATGACCTCCGGGTCGAGGAAGGGGTGCGAGAGGAGGAAGCCGTCCTGCCGCGCACGGCGCCAGGACAGCGGGTCGGGTGCGGCCAGGTAGTTGGCCGCGTCGTAGAGGGACTCCTCCGGCCGGCGCCCGTACACGAAGCGGGCCTCGGCGATGCCGGCCTCACGGTAGCCGTGCGCCCGCGCGAACCCGCGCCGCAACCACGGGGGGCGGGAGAAGCCGCCGACGCCGCCGAGTACGGTTCCCCGGCCGCTCAGGGCCAGGGTGACCCGTTCGGTCGCCAGCGGCAGGGCCGGCCGTACGACGTTGGTGACCACGACGTCCCGCAGGCCCCGCTCACCGCCCGCGGCCCAGGCCCGTGCCTGCCGCGTCATCTGCCGCAGCCGTCCCGTGCGGGCCAGCCTGTGCAGGTGCAGCGGGTTGGCGTCCGCGACCGGATCGGCCCCGCAGCCGGTCAGGAGCACATCACAGCCCATTCCCGCCGCGGCGCTGTGCAGCCTGCTCCAGAACGGCGCCCGGAAGGCGTGGGCATGCGGCTCGTCGGCGTCTCCGGCATGGTGCTCGAAGTCGTCGAAGTCGCAGACGTCGTCGGCGTCGACGCTCACCAGGCGGGCGTCGGGGGCGTGCAGACGGATTCTTTCCACCGCCTCGTCCACGTACGGCTGCTCGCCGGCCAGTTCCCCGGTGCCGAAGCGTCCGGCGAGCAGGACGAGGCCTCCCGGCTCGTCCGGTTCCGCGGCGAGCAGGCGTGCGGCGAGCAGGGCGACGCTGGTGGAGTCGGTGCCGCCGGAGACGTGGCAGGCCGTGACCCTGCCCAGACGGCGTGCGACGGCGTGCTCCAGCGCGCGGCGCAGGTCCCGCGCGGCACCGCCGAGGTCGAGGGGGTCCGTTTCCGGGGCCGGCGGTTCGTACGCCTGGCGGGCGCCTCGCGGTGCGCGGCAGCGTAGCCGCCCGGTGGGCGAGAGTTCCACCACCTCGCCGCCGAGGACCCGGCGCACGCCGTGGAAGGGGGTGGATTCCCAGTGCGGTTGCGCGGTGGCACCGGTCAGGTACCAGCAGAAGTAGCGGCGGTCCGGCTCCGCTCCCTCGCCCAGGCGGCGCGCCGAGGTGCTGACCGCGTCCACCCGGCCGCCGTGTTCCCGGAAGAACAGGGGGACGCGTGCCTGCCCGTCCCTCATCAGCAGGACGCGGTCGCGGCACACCAGGACGGCCGCGTAGTCGCCGGTCGGCAGCCGCGGCCACGGTCCCGGCCGGGCGAAGGCGTCGAGCAGGCGGCGCGCGCCCGCCGTACGGTCCCGGGCCGAGCCGGCCCAGCCGACGACCACCGCGGTGCCGGCCGGGGAGGCCACCGTCGTCACCAGTCCCCGCCCGGCCAGGGCCGCGGACACCGAGAGCCTCGGTGCGCCGGCGACCCACTCCAGGAGGAGAGCCCGCACGTCACCGCCCTCCGCCGTCGATGGTGAGCACCGGGGCGAAAGCGTGGCCGCGCGGGTCCGCGTCGGGGATGCACAGGCCGGCCGCGGACGTCCAGGTGTGCAGGGCGAACGGGCGCTCGCGCACGCCGACGTGGAGCACCGCCTTCCAGCCCTGTCGGCGCAGCAGGACGAAGGCGGTCACGGCCTCGGTCTTGCAGTCGTCGTCCACGAACCAGCTGCCGCGGCCGTACGACTGCACCGCCCTCTTCAGCCGGGCGACCTCCTCGGCCGGGGCGGGGTCCGCGCGGGTGTACTCGGGGGCGATCACGGAGAGGAGCCGCAAGGCCCGTCCGAACCCGATGCCCTGGATCAGCAGGTGAACGCCGCGAAGCCACAGGCCGACCGAGGCGTCCGACGATCGTTTGCCGCGGCCCGGCACACAGCCCGCACGAACCAGGCCGGTGACGAGTTCGCCGCGTTTCCCGGAGCCCGCGTCGGTGAATTCCCGCAGGTCCGCCGTCGACATCCCGAGGAAACGCGTCCGCTTCCAGTCGGCGATGAGGACTCCGTCGGACAGCCTGGTGACCCTGCAGTGCGGTGAGAGCAGCCGGGTCACGGCCAGCAACGCGTCGGTATCCTCCGCCACCAGTCTTCCTCCAGGATCGGGGCCGCCGCGTCGATCAGGTCAGGACAGGTAGCCGTGACCGTCGTACATGCCGCCGCTGAAACCCCGGATCAGACGGCCGTTGCCCAGAAGGACGAGTTCGCACGGCAGACGACGCCGCAACAGTCGGAGAAGCATGGCCTACCTCCAGGTCGGGCAGTGCCGGGCGATTTCAGGCTACTACGTCCGGAATGCCCCGCAACCGGGCCGGCCTGCCCGGCTGTGGGTACGGGGTTGCTCCGGACGAGTTGCGTATGGCCGTGGTCGGCACGAGGGTGGAAGGAAAGGCGACACAGCAGGCTCGGACGCGCCGACTCACCGTACGGCCGGACGCGCGGTGTCCGCTCATTGAAGGTGTCTCGGGCGTGCGGCGGGGCGGTCACCGTATGCACGGGGGGAGTCGGAGCGGAGACACCATGACGAACGAATCATTCGACCGCCGTGGGGGCGACGGGCAGTTCGGACTCTACGACCAGAGCGTCCTCAAGCGTGAGAACGCCTACACGGGGAAGTACCTCGTACTCCTCGACTGCCAGGAAGAGGAGCGCGGCATGGCGGCGCTGCGTTCCCAGGCCGGCATCGCGAGCGCGGAACCGGTGCGTGGTGCCGAGGTGGAGAACGCCGTGCGCGTCTTCGAGGCGCCGGACGTGAACGCGCTCTTCCCGGAGCTGGGCGTCGCCGTCGTCGACGTGGCACCGGACCAGCGCGAGGCGCTGGTGACGGCCGCTCAGGAGGAACCGGCGGTCATCGCCGCGGAGCCCGAGCGCCTGGTCTACATTTCAACGATCACGGATCGTACACGGGAGGTGAAGGGGTACTACCCCACGTACCGCAGCGACGAGGACGTCCTGGAGCGGCACACCACGGCGGCGATGGCTGCCTCGCTGGGCCCGGCCTGGGACGAAACCGAGCACACGTGGGGCCTGCAGGCGGTACGGGCCAACCATTCCCCCCTGACGGGGCAGGGCGTCAGGGTGGCGGTGCTCGACACCGGAGTGGACACCGGACACCCCGACCTCTCCGCGCACATCACCGGAACCGCGTCCTTCGTGCAGGGGCAGTCCGTGCAGGACGGCAACGGCCACGGCACCCACTGCATCGGCACGGCGGCGGGGCCGGCGGAGCCGCAGCACCGGCCGCGCTACGGCGTCGCCCCCGAGGCGCAGATCCTGGCGGGCAAGGTGCTCAGCAACCAGGGCAGCGGAAGCGACGGCCAGATCCTCGCGGGGATCGCCTGGGCGCTCTCCCAGGGCGCGAAGGTGATCTCCATGTCACTGGGCGCCCCGGTCAGCCCGGGGCAGCTGTTCTCACCGGTCTTCGAGAGCCTCGCCAAGCGGGTCATCACCGCGGGCACGCTGATCGTCGCGGCGGCGGGCAACGACGGCGGGCCGGTCAACCACCCGGCCAACTGCCCGTCGATCCTGGCTGTCGCGGCTCTGGGCAAGGCGCTGGACGTAGCACCGTTCTCCTGCCGGGGCCAAGGTCTCGTCGGTGCCGAGATCAATATCGCGGCGCCCGGGGTCGATGTGCGCTCCGCCTGGCCGATGCCTCAGGTCTACAACACGATCAGCGGGACCAGCATGGCCACCCCGCACATCGCGGGTATCGTCGCGCTGCTGGCCCAGGGGGCGCCGGAGGCCACGGCGTCCGAACTGAAGAAGCGCCTGCTCTCCGGCGCGTACCGGCTCGCGCAGCCCCCTGCGGGCGTCGGTGCGGGTCTGGGACAGACTCCGTGACCGAATCTCCGCGGGTGGACGTCATCCTGTCCGTCGACGACCCCGGGCGATTCGCCGAGACGATCGGTGCGGCACGGGCCGTCGGACTCACCGTGACGAGTGAGCAGCCGCTCATCGGCACGGCCGCCGGCACCATCGCCGAGGACCGGATCCCGCTGCTGCGGGCGGTGGACGGCGTGGAGGCCGTCGAACGGGCGCGCACCGTCCGCCTGCCACCGCCCGAGCCGCCGGACCGGTGACGACGGACCGACGGGGACGACGGACCGGTGACGACCCGGACCGGGGGACGACGGGGAACCTAAACCGAGGGACGACCGAAAACCGGGGGGCGACGGGAGTGTGACCGCCGGCCGGACCCCGCTGGCGGTCCCTCACGGTCCTTCACGGTCCTTCAGGGCCAGACGCCGGAGAAGTCGATGCTCCGAGCCCACTCGGGGTGGTCTATCAAGGGGTTGCGGTTCCCCTGTATCCCCGCGATGGCCGCGTTGCGGTGCAACTCGTACTCGGTCACGGGTTCGCACTCGTGCCACTCCAGAAGGATGGGCAGCCGCTCCTCGGGGAACTCCCGCGCCCTGTCCCCGACGAGGCCGGGGTACCGCAGCAGGAAGTACAGGGTCGCTCTGGCGACGGCTCCCTTGCTGTGCTCCGGTTCGAACCCGCTCTTCTCGCGCATGCCGCAGTCGTCCCGCACGGCCTCCTCGAAGCCGGGGAAGTCCATGTAGGGGTAGTTGCCGCGGAAGCTGTTGCACGCCGGTTCGCACGCGAACAGATGGTGCAGGTCACCGCGCATGGGCTCCCGCTTGGCGAACCAGGACTGCGGGACGACGTGCTCGCAGTTGAACGGCAACGACGCCTCCAGGGTGTCCAGTTCCTCGGCGAGCTCGTCCGCGCTCGCGGCGCTCTCCCGCAGCAGGAACTCCTGCATGCCCCGGAGCCGGGACGCCTCGGCGGCGGCGTCGGCGCGGATGAGTTCCTCCGCGGTGAAGGTCTTCCCCGAGTAGACGCTGCGCAGGAGGCGGTCGGGATGGAGGTCGACCCACGGGTAGAGCATGCGCGCCGGTTTGTAGGAGGGGCGGGGCCCGTGGGTCTCCTCCAGCAGGGCGGTCAGCGCCTGCCGCAGCGGCTCGCCGTACGAGTCGGCGTCGATGTGCGCGTAGTAGGCGTCCCGCGCGGCGCGGTCGTCGTCGCGGATGTAGTAGGCGCGAGCCTCCCCGAGCCGGAGGTTGAGCAGGGCCGCGTCCAGGTCCTGCGCGACGGCGTCGGCGACGACGGAGCTTCCCGCCGCGCGCCCCGGCCGGGCGGGGACGGCACCGTCGGCGGCCACCGCGGTCACCCGCGGACCGACGAACCGATCGGGGCCGCGCTGTCCGGGCGCCGGCACGTCGACACCCACGGTGATCCGGAGCGGCACGATGATGCCGACGGTGGTGCCGGAGGCGGGCGGTGCGGAACCGTCCGGCACGAGTCCGTCCGGCCCCGGCTGCGCCGTCGTCGGCGGCGCGCCCTCGGGGCCCGGCCGATCCGGTGGCTGGAACAGTTCGTCGCGCAGCCGGGCCGCGTTCCCGGTCAGCGTGAGCCGGCTCAGCGCTTGCAGCACGCGGCTGACGCGCACTCCTTCGTTGGCCTTCCACGCCAGGCGGTGCTCGCCCATCCCCGGCCGCCAGGGCGTTCCGTCAGTGGCCAGGGGGAGGCCGTCGGGACCGGTCTCCGGCACGGCCGAGTGGTGCAGCGCGACGACTTCCCACTGGTCGTTGAAGACAGGGGACCCGGAGGAACCCGGTGCGGTGTCGGTGACGTAGTGGACGAACCGGTCCAGCAGATCGACAATCTGGTTCTCGCGCAGGGCGAGTTGCTTCGGCTCGCCGTTGGGGTGCTGGATGATGTTGACGAATTCCCCGAGGATGACCTTGCCTTGCGCCCCGTCCAGCGGCAGCCAGCCGAAGTCGGCGAGCCGCACGCCCTCCTGGTTGCGCTCGGCCACCGCGACGACGGTGAAATCCAGCTCACGGTCGGTGGCGAAGAAACCGTGGGGATCGACGCGGAAGGTCACCGGAACCAGCGGGCGCCCGTCCAGGCCCGCCTGGAAATCGAACTCGACGACGGCGTGACCCGCTTCCTCCGGGCTCCGCAGTACGTGGTTGTTGGTGAGGAGGAGGGACGGGGACACCATGAAACCGGTGCCGTGATGTCCGCCCTCCGGTGCGCGGACGGAGACCCGTCCGATCGACCGGGCGGCCAGGTATCCTCCCTCCAGGAAAGCCACTCCGGTGAGGTTGTTGCGTCCCATGAGACGTTCCAGGCCGAGCAGATCGGCACCGAACGCATCCGGTGACAGCGCCAACGTACTGCCGGTCGTCGTGGCGGGCTGCGTCGGTAGCTGTTCGATCGCCTTGGCGAGCGACCAGTCGGCGTTCAATCGCGCCAGTCGCCTCTGGACCCGACTGGGGTCGTCGGCGTACAGCACGCCCCGGCTCGCGAGGGTCTGGAGGGTTTCCTCTCGCTGCGGGGTCCGGTCGCCGAAGCGTTTCGCGGCCTTCTCCAGCTGTGTCAGGTAATCCGTTTCCGCCTGGGGAACGTGTTCCACGGTGATCATCGAAGGTCTCCCTCGCTCCGCTCCCCTCCCCCATTGTGTCCACCGGTCACCGGTGATTTCTTCTCGTACGGATGGTCGCCGATTCAATAGTCATCTGGTCAACCAGATGCTGGTCCGTCGTGGCTCTCGGCGGGCAGCAGCAGGCGTCCGGCGGGTCCTCGTGGATCCGCCCGCACTCATCCGGCCGGGCACCCGCAGTCGCCACTGAGCACCCGACCTCGCCATGGACGAGCGCCTAGGGCGCATCGGCGGCCCCGCCACGAAGCCGCCTGCACCTCTCGACGGGCCGCGCTGCCGAAGCCCCCACGTGCCGCCGCCACGAGGCGACTGAAGCAGGGCCGACGAGGTCCGTCCGTCACTCCTTCGGCCCTGTATCACGGCCCTCCGGCGGGCGCGCGTACCCCCTCCGGCCGAGGCTCTCCTTACGACACGAGTGAAATCGACGTAGGTGAGGGTGGTGGCGATGGCGATGCGCACGCGGGCGTTGGCGTCGGAGTTCCTCGGGACTCTGCTTCTGGTCTTCTTCGCCGTGGGCTGCGCGGTTCTGGGGGTCAACTTCATCGGCACCCTGGGGATCGCGCTGGCCTTCGGCTTCGTGCTGCTCGCACTCGCCTACGCGCTCGGACCGATCTCCGGATGCCACGTCAATCCGGCGGTGACCCTGGGCATGCTGTGCGCCCGCCGCATCGACGTGGCCACCGCGATCGGCTACTGGATCGCACAGTTCGTCGGCGGCATCGCCGGGGCGGCCCTGCTCTTCCTGCTCGCCAAGCAGGTGCCCGGCATCCACACCGACGGCGCCTTCGGCAGCAACGGCTACGGGGACCGGTCCGCGGTGCACATCAACACCGGCGGCGCGTTCCTCGCCGAGGTCGTCCTCACCTTCCTTCTCGTGTTCGTGGTGCTCGGGGTGACGCACCGGGTCGCGGTCGTCGGCTTCGACGGCCTGCCGATCGGCATCGCCCTCGCCGTCATCCACCTCATCGGCATCCCGCTGACCGGCACATCGGTCAATCCGGCGCGCAGCCTCGGCCCGGCCCTGTTCGCCGGTGGTTCCGCGCTGTCGCAGCTGTGGTTGTTCATCGTCGCGCCGCTGGTCGGCGGTCTGCTCGCGGCGCTCGTCCACCACGTCACGCACCCGGCGGGCGAGGAGCGCACGATCGCCGATGAGGTGGCGGCGGCCTGAGGGTCCGTCAGCCGAGCAGCTCCGCGCCCATTGCGGCGAACTCGGCGGGGGTGGGGGCGGACGCGGAGGGACTCGGTTTTCGCGCGCTTGGGCCCGCTCCCTCGCCCGCGACGACCAGGCTGGCGTTCTTCGAGACGCTGCCCGGCTGTTATTCCTCGAGATGCTGCCCGACGACTTGTCGCCGGCGCGCTCGATCAGCTCGTTCATCTGGTTGCGGTAGAGGGCCGCGAGAGGGCCGGTCATCGCACCGGTGACCACGACCTTCATCCCGGCCAACGGGCCCGGGTCGCCGTCGCCCTTCGTCCCCCGCCTTCCTGGCGGGGCGCAGTGGCGCCTGGCTCGGTCATCGAAAACCCGGCGGCCGCGAGCCGGTCGATCTGTTCAGCGAGTTCCGCGAGTTCCGCGACGTGACCGGGGCCTTCTCCGCGCCGATCCCCTCGACCCGCTCAGGCGCCGGGGCGGGGCGGCCGCCGGGGTCGCCCCTCACCCCGACGTGGTGGCGGGGTGGCGGGCCGTGGCCGCGGTCGCGGTGGCGGGCCGCTACGACGTGCCCGCGCGCACCACCGGCCGCCCGCCCGTCGACAGCCTCGTCGGCACACGTGTGATCGCCGTGCCCGCGCGGCCGGTGCACGGCAGCGCCGACGGGCAGCTGCCCGCCGACCGCTCGCGGGAGTTGCTGAGCCTGCGCCGGGAGCGGCGGTGGGACGTCGGCCTGGCCCTGCCGGACACGGACCACGCGGGCACCATCATGAGCGTGTACGACTCGGTGCTGGGGAAGGCCGACCGGCGCACTTTCCCGCCGCCACGCGCGCGGGGCAGCGGGTCGCCGAGTTCTGCGGGCTCAGGTGAGGAGTTCGTCAGCGGTGGCGCACAGATGGTCGGCGAGCTTCGTCTTGCGGGCCTCGTCCGGGCTGATACCGCGTTCCAGCCGCGCGGCCACGGTATGTTGAGTGCGAGTCCCTGGATGTCTGTTCCTTCCCCCCGGCCGCCGGGCCCTCGGAGCCCGACGAGCAACCCAGCCCGCCCTACCTGCGCCGCAATTCGACCTGACGTCCTCGCGGACGCGTTGGCCGCCCAGGGCCAGCCCAGAGCACGGGCCTTGGAGCTGCTACAGGACACGCGCTCCGGGGCACTGACCCGGGCGCGGCTCTCACGGCTGGCGGATGTCACCGCGGCGTGCGGGCGGTCCGCGGCGGACACGCTGCTGCGCCTGCCCAATGCCCCCGCAGGCCGTGGACCTTGAGCCCACAGCGCAGGACCTGCTGGACGCGGTGGGTACACGCCCTCACCGCTGCCCCGCACACCCGCAGAGACCCGGCCGGCGTCCTGGGCCGGATCGCGGCCGAACCCAGCGGCCCGACCGCCGACTCCTGGCTCCTGGCTCCTGGCTCCTGGCTCCTGGCTCCTGGCTCCTGCAGGTCATGGCCTGCCGTCTTCACCCGGAATCAGGGCCGAGCGTGCGGCGTATCCCTTCAACACCGCCGCTGCTGCGCCCTGCTTCCTCGTCGCAATCCGGGTTCACCGGGCGGCGGGAAACTGTTTGGGCTCGAAGACGTTCTGCGATGCACCCGGCTGGGAGGTTGTCGGCCGGGGCAGTACCTGTGCCAAGTCGCGGCGTATCCGGTCGGCTTCACCCCGGACCTGGACAGGGATGTCGCCGCGTTCGGCGACGAGGCGGTCGTAGACAGGGGTCTCCTGGAACACGGTGGAACGGTTTCCCTTCAGCGGGCGGCTCGCCGGACGCTGGCAGCATACGGCCTGCGTGCTCATGACCGCCCACGGTAGGAGGCAAGAGCCGCAGGCGGCAGCCGTCTTGATGCTGCCCCAGTGAAGTAAAGCCGGCGACGACGGGGGAGCTTGGCCAGTGCCAAAGCCCTGCCGCTCCGGTGGAGCGTGCACCGAACCGCACGGGTACGGTCGCGGGCATCTGCGTACGCGGTACGCAGGCACGGTGAGAGCGCGCGCAGCTGTGAGAACGAAGCAGCCGTGCGGGCGGACCCGCCGACTGCACAGACCCGTCTGCTCCGACCGTGCTTGGCAGCGCCGGGATGGGGTGACGTATGCATCCGCGATCCCTTCGACCACCAGCACGTCTCCGTTCCCCTTCAGGTGGTCCGTGAAGAACTGCGGGCCGCTCGGCCGTGCCGCCAGTGCGGTGCTCTCCGCACGGAGTCCGCCGCGCGTCTGCTGACCGGCACGCCTTGCTCGAAGCCCGTCACGTCTGCCGAACAACAATTCGCTCAGGGGTTGGGTCCCTCGCGGATCTGGCCGCGCTCCACCTCGCCGCCATCCTCATCTGGGCACGGCGCTGACCAAAGAGACAGAACCTGGCCGCGGAGCTACTGAAGGGTGATGAGTACGGAGCAGACCGCACGGTGATCCGCGCACACCTGCGCGTGCCGTGCGGCTCCTCTGCCCCCCGTGCCTGCCGACGTCAGCTGTTGTAGCCCTTCTGCCTGACCGGTGCCGAGCCACAGCGATTGGAGGCAAAGGGGTTCCGGAAAACCAGGGTCTGCGGGCCCTGCAAAGGAGGATCCGACAGACCCGAAACCTGTGGACTGGGGCAAGTAGGGTTCGAGAATCCACTTGCTCACCGAGCGGACTGGTCTGCCCCTGCCCGTCGGCGTCTCGAGTGCCAGTCCTGGGTGTCTCGAACAGGCAGGCTCCGCGCCGACTGGCTGCCGCGTGACCGTGTCTGCCCTCTGATCATCTAGACCATTGGACTGTACCCGCAAAGGTGTGTGAGTTTCCATACGGGTGGCCAACGGGCCGGAGCGGGCACCGAGCGCCGATTAGCGTTACCGATCCGCTCGTCACGTTCAGCGTGTTTCTGCTGGCATGCGACACCACGGTGAGGTATTCATGCCCTATGACCGGCACCGATGGTGAGCATAAGCAAGGCAGGGCATTGACATTCGGCGAACGTTTCAAAAACCTGACCGAACGCAATCTGGCCCTGGTCGTTCTGCTCTATGTCAGTAGCGCCGTTACTGCAGTGAGTACTTTTATTACCGCATATGTCACCGGCGGGCGCTGGTATCAGCAGCACTTCAACTGGCAGGCTGGCGAGTCTGCGAAGCTCGCCAAGCTTCACGCCGGTTACACCCTTGCAAAATTCGAGGAACTGTTGGGCCGGCCGTCCATCCAGGTCTCGCTCGGCAAGACTGGCCTGGGAAACCTCACTCAAAACTCCTTTCAGCCACGTAGTGAATACTGGGTCGACGCCGTGACGGATTCACGCAACCAGGTCGTAGCGTACGCAGTCACATCCTGCGACTCGGGATTCAATCCCTCTTTCACCTACTGGGACGGCAGACGGAATAGAACCGTATCCCTGAATAAGACGCCATTTTCGTCAGCTCTCCACATGGGTACGCTCAAAGCTCATTACAGTCCGACTCTTGCTCCTCACTATTATTTCGCGATCCAGCACTGGAGCGCCCTCACCATCAACAGGTCCTATGCTGCGGGTGTCACGAATCTATGCCCATGGAAAGCTATCGAACCAACCCACCCCTCCACCACCTGGAACGATTGGTACGATCGCTCGCTACGGAATTTCAAAACGAAGGATTACATCCTTTCAATTCCCTCCAAAGATCTCGACAGGCTAGGCCGAGATCTCCTGTCTGATTACGCCGTAAACACCTATGCCGAAACAGCTCCTACGATCAATTTCGACGTCTACCCTGACCAGATCGGCGTGAACCCGATGCTGATTCCTCCTGCCGTGTCACATCTTCTTGAGTCAGGGCCCTGAGTTGTTTTCTTCTCTCCTCGTCAATAACCTGCCGCGCTCAGTTTTCCGTACATGGGTGGGCGGCGGTGTTTCCGGCGACGAGTCCTGTAGCCGTCCGAGTACAGGTACTCATTCCCGGCCCGGCCGTCCTGGTGGAGTGACGGCCGGGCCGGGCGTACGACGACCGAGAGGCAACTGCCGATGGCGGGCGGACAAGCATGAGGGCCTTCGCGCGATGTGCCGCCGACTCTGACTGATCGTTTCAGAATGCGGTGCGTAGCTGTCTCAAGCAGATAATGGCGCAAGCGAGTTGAAGGAGTCCCTGGTGGAGGTCGGCGCGTATCTCGTAGCCGATGCGCAGGCGCTTGAACTGGTGCAGCCACGCAAGGGTTCTCTCTACCACCCAACGGGTCTTGCCCAGCCCGGAGCCGTGCGGGGCACCGCGTCGGGCGATCTTCGGGACGATGCCGCGGACCCATAGGAGTCGGCGGTACTTGCGGAAGTCGTAGCCTCGGTCGGCGTACAGGCGCTTCGGCTTGTGGCGGGGACGGCCGCGCCGGCCCCGGATGCGTGGAATCGCGTCCAAGAGCGGGACGAGCTGGGTGACGTCGTGCCGGTTGCCGCTAGGCCGTTTCTTTCAGATCATCGGATCGTTGGTCTGGGTGTGTCGTTGACTGACGCCCAGTG
>NZ_BAAASM010000074.1:0-83583 GCF_039532885.1 Streptomyces nogalater
GTTCCACCAGCAACGGCATCGGATCGGAGGCGGTGACCAGCTCCCGCAACGGATACCGGGCGAGCACCTCCGCCACCTCCGGGGCCAGCGCCGACGCGAGACGCCAGGCGGCCGGGCGGTCACGGTCCCGCAGGGCCGCCACCGCGTCCAGGAGGGGCCCGCGCTCCGCCTCCGGCACGCCGGCCGCCGCCCGCTCGTACAGCAGGGCGCCCTCCTCCAGCACCAGTTCGGTGTCGATGCCGGCCGGGATCTTGATCCGGGCGTGCTCGCCCCAGGTGGTGAGCGGGTCCGACCAGGCCTCCACCGTGTAGGTCCAGCGACCCGGTTCGCCCGCGGTGACCTCCGCCCCCCAGCGGTCGGTGCCCGGGGCGAGTTCCCGCATCGGCGTCCAGGGGCCGGGCCGGCCCGCCGGATCGCGCAGGACCACGTTCGCGCCCACGGCGTCATGCCCCTCCCGGAACACGGTGGCCGTGACCTCGAAGGACTCCCCGGCCACGGCCTTGGCGGGCCTGCGTCCGTGCTGGACCACGGGGCGTACGTCGAGGATGGGGATGCGGCCGAGGGCGGTGACGGGGCGGCCCGGGGTGGCTCCCGGGTCCGCGGTGGTGGGCGCATGGTCCGGCGTGCCGCCCTTCCCTCCCGTCGGCTTCCTTCCTGCTGCCTTGGCCTTGCTGCTTGTCGGGGGTGGTGACGAGTGGTGCCTGGCGGGCATGACCGCTCCTGTCCGCTGCAACGTGGGTATGGGCGGATGGACATGGGGAGGTGGGTCCTGCGGTGTGCTGTGGTACGCCTGTGGGGTGGATACCGAAGAGCCTTCCCCCTGGGTTCGGGTGGGCAATCCGGCACTGTGTTAACTACTCATGCGTACGCCCGCACACAAGACCGGTTCCCCTCTCTTTCCGGGTGCCCGGTGACCGGCACCTGACGCACCCGACACCCCCGGCGGGTGCGTCCCCACCGACCGCGCGGTAACCACTACCGTCGAAGACGACGACGAGACGCACGGCTTCGTGCGGCTCACCCCGCGACGCGTCCGAGGTGGAATGTGAAGGCGATCCGTCGGTTCACCGTCCGTCCCGTTCTCCCCGAGCCCCTCCGGCCGCTGAGCGACCTGGCGCGCAATCTGCGCTGGTCCTGGCATGCCGAGACACGCGATCTGTTCCAGTCCGTCGACCCCGAGGCCTGGGCCGCGGCCGGTGGCGACCCGGTACGGCTGCTGGGCCGGGTGCGCCCGGCCCGGCTGGCCGAACTGGCCGGGGACCGGCGGTTCCTGCGCCGCCTGACCGCCGTCGCCGACGACCTCGACGACTATCTGACCGGTGAACGCTGGTACCAGACCCAGGCGGCCGGCCTGCCCGCCGCGATCGCCTACTTCTCCCCGGAGTTCGGCATCACGGCCGCCCTCCCGCAGTACTCCGGCGGCCTCGGCATCCTGGCCGGCGACCACCTGAAGGCGGCCAGCGACCTCGGCGTGCCCCTGATCGGCGTCGGACTCCTCTACCGGCACGGCTACTTCCGCCAGACCCTCTCCCGGGACGGCTGGCAGCAGGAGCACTACCCGGTGCTCGACCCCAACGAACTGCCGCTCACCCAGCTGAAGGAGGCCGACTCCGCCCCCGCGCAGGTCTCCCTCGCCCTGCCCGGCGGCAAGGCACTGCGCGCCCGGATCTGGCTGGCGCACGTGGGCCGGGTGCCGCTGCTGCTGCTCGACTCGGACGTGGAGGAGAACGACCTCGGCGAACGCGGGGTCACCGACCGGCTCTACGGCGGCGGCAGCGAACACCGGCTGCAGCAGGAGATGCTGCTCGGCATAGGAGGGGTGCGGGCGGTGCGCACGTACTGCCGGCTCACCGGGCACCCCGTGCCGGAGGTGTTCCACACCAACGAGGGGCACGCGGGGTTCCTCGGGCTGGAGCGGATCGCCGAACTGTGCGACGGCGGGCTGGACTTCGACGCGGCCCTGGAGGCGGTGCGGGCCGGCACGGTGTTCACCACGCACACCCCGGTCCCGGCCGGCATCGACCGCTTCGACCGGGACCTGGTGGGCCGGCACTTCGGCCCCGACGCCGAGCTGCCCCGCATCGACGTGCGACGGGTGCTGGAGCTGGGCCGGGAGACGTACCCCGGCGGGGAGCCCAACCTCTTCAACATGGCGGTGATGGGACTGCGGCTGGCCCAGCGCGCCAACGGGGTCTCGCTGCTGCACGGCCAGGTCAGCCGGGAGATGTTCGCGGGCCTGTGGCCGGGATTCGACGCCGAGGAGGTGCCGATCACCTCGGTGACCAACGGGGTGCACGCCCCGACCTGGGTGGCGCCGGAGGTGCTGCGGCTGGCCACCCGGCAGGTCGGCGCCCAGCGGGCCGAGGACGCGCTGAGCGTCGGCGGCTCCGAGCGCTGGGACTCGGTCGCGGACATCCCGGACCAGGAGATCTGGGAACTGCGGCGCACCCTGCGGGAACGGCTGGTGCTGGAGGTACGGGAGCGGCTGCGCACGTCGTGGCGGCAGCGGGGCGCCGGTGACGCGGAACTGGGCTGGATCGACGGCGTCCTGGACCCCGACGTGCTGACGATCGGCTTCGCGCGCCGCGTCCCGTCGTACAAGCGCCTGACGTTGATGCTGCGGGACCGCGACCGTCTGACGGAGCTGCTCCTGCACCCCGACCGTCCGGTGCAGATCGTGGTCGCGGGCAAGGCGCACCCGGCGGACGACGGCGGAAAGCGGCTGGTGCAGGAACTGGTCCGCTTCGCCGACGACCCGCGGGTGCGCCACCGGATCGTGTTCCTCCCCGACTACGGCATGGCGATGGCGCAGAAGCTCTACCCGGGCTGCGACGTGTGGCTGAACAACCCCCTGCGCCCGCTGGAGGCGTGCGGTACGTCGGGCATGAAGGCGGCACTGAACGGCTGCCTGAACCTCTCGGTGCTGGACGGGTGGTGGGACGAGTGGTTCCAGCCGGACTTCGGCTGGGCCATCCCGACGGCGGACGGCGCGGGCACCGACCCGGACCACCGTGACGACATCGAGGCCGCCGCCCTGTACGACCTGCTGGAACAGCGGATCACGCCCCGCTTCTACGAACGCGGGCGGGCCGGTCTGCCCGACCGCTGGATCCAGATGGTCCGCCGGACCCTCTCCCTGCTCGGCCCGAAGGTGCTGGCCGGGCGCATGGTCCGCGAGTACGTGGACCGCCTGTACGCCCCCGCGGCCCGGGCCCACCGCGCGCTGACCCCGGACACCGCCCGGGACCTGGCCGGCTGGAAGGCCCGGGTGCGGGCGGCCTGGCCCGGGGTGAGCGTGGACCACGTGGAGACGACGGCGACGACGCCCACGGCGGAACTGGGCACGACGGTGGGCCTGCGGGTCCGGGTGGCCCTCGGCGAGCTGACCCCCGACGACGTGGAGGTCCAGGCGGTGTCGGGCCGGGTGGACGAACAGGACCGCATCACCGACGCCACGGTGGTCCCCCTGAAGCCGGCCGGCACCGCCGACCTGGAGGGCCGCGTGCTCTACGAGGGCCCCCTCTCCCTGGACCGCACCGGCCCCTACGGCTACACGATCCGCATCCTCCCCACCCACCCCCTCCTCGCCTCCCCCGCGGAGACGGGCCTGGTGACGATCCCGTCGGAGGAGGTGGTGGAGGGAGCGGGGGTGGTGCTGCGGTGAGGCGGGGCGGGGGCGCGGGCGCCGACCCGGGCGGCAGCCCCCAGCCCGTCTTCCGTGCCGTCCGGATGCCTCAAGGCGAGGCAGGTCATGACTCCGGCTCGTTTTCGCACAGGCGTTTCAGGACTGTTCCGCAGCGGCGGGCGTAGGCGTGCTGGAAGCCTCTGGTGGCCGGGCCGCCCGCCTTGGCGTACCACTTGGCCGGCTTGCTGAAGGCGGCGACCGTGAGCCAGACCGTGCCGTCGCCGGTGCGGTCGACCACGAAGGCCTCCTCGCCGCACTCGGGGTGGCCTTCGAGGGTGCCGTAGGCCCAGCCGGCGCGGCGGGGTTCCTCGGTGGTCCAGATGATGCGGCAGGGTGCCTTGACGACACCGGCCAGGGTGACCGTGACCTCGACGCCGGGGGCCGCGCGGCCGGCGGTGGCGTCGAGGCCGACGCCCAGCTCGCGGTGCATCTCCCAGGTCAGGACCGCCTCGGCGGCCCGCCGGAACACCGCGTGGCCCTCGCCGAGGCGGGTGCGCACGAGCATGGGGCGGAAGCCGGGCGGGCAGAACGTCAGGTCGTCGCGGGTCGCACCGACCGGCTCATAGGTGAAGGGCGCCGAAGACATGGGTCACAAGGGTAGGGCGGCACCCGGGAACGTGGTGTTCCCGGGTGCCGCCCCGTGGTGTGCCGGTCCGGCGAGGGTCAGTTGACGTTGACGGCGGTCCAGGCCGCCGCGACCGCCTTGTACTCGGCGCTGGTGGAGCCGTACAGCGCGGACGCCGCGTTCAGGGTCGCCGTACGGGCGGCCTTGTAGTTGGTCGTCGACGTCATGTACGTGGTCAGCGCCTTGTACCAGATCTGCAGGGCCTTGGCGCGGCCGATGCCGGTGACGGCGGAGCCGTTGTACGTCGGCGAGTTGTAGGTGACGCCGTTGATCGTCTTCGAACCGCTGCCCTCCGCGAGGAGGTAGAAGAAGTGGTTCGCGACGCCGGACGAGTAGTGGACGTCCTTGTTGCCGACCGTGGAGGACCAGTAGTCCGCCGAGCCGCCGTCCTTGCTGGGCTTGTCCATGTAGCGCAGCGGGGTGCCGTCGCCGTTGATGTTGATCTTCTCGCCGATGAGGTAGTCACCGACGTCCGAGCCGTTGTTCGCGTAGAACTCCACGCCCGTGCCGAAGATGTCGGAGGTGGCCTCGTTCAGGCCGCCCGACTCACCGCTGTAGTTCAGGCCGGCGGTGTTGGAGGTGACGCCGTGGCTCATCTCGTGGCCGGCCACGTCCAGCGAGGTCAGCGGGTGGGTGTTGCCGCTGCCGTCGCCGTAGGTCATGCAGAAGCAGCTGTCGTCCCAGAACGCGTTCACATAGGCGTTGCCGTAGTGGACACGGGAGTAGGCGGCCTTGCCGTCGTTCTTGATGCCGTTGCGGCCGAAGGTGTTCTTGTAGAAGTCCCAGGTGGTCTGGGCGCCGTAGGCGGCGTCGGCGGCGGCCGTCTGGTCCGTGGTGGAGCTGGACGCGGCGCCGGTGCCCCACACGTCGTCCGCGTCGGTGAACAGCGTGCCGGTGCCGGACGTCTTGTGCGCGAGGTTGTACGTCTTGTGACCGCCGCGCGCGGTGTCGTACAGCTGGTACGTCGTGCCCGACTTGTAGGTGTTCAGGGTGACGGTGCCGGAGTACAGGCTCTTGCCGGTGCCGGTCTCGATGCCCTGGTACTCGTAGAGCTTCTTGCCCGTGGCCGCGTCGGTGATGACGTGCAGCTGGTTCGGGGTGCCGTCGTCCTGGAGGCCGCCGACGACCGTCTCGTAGGCGAGGACGGGCTTGCCGGAGCCGGCCCAGATGACCTTGCGGGCACCGTCCGCGGCGGTCTTGGCGGAGCCGAGCGCCTTGGCGGCGGACACCGCCTGCTGCTCGGCCTTGGCGGCGGTGATCTGCGGCTTGAGCGTGGCCGGCTTCAGGGCCGCGGAGGTGGCCTTGGTGACGCCCTGGGTCTTGCCGGTCTTGGCCGTGTGGACGATCAGGTCGCCGCCGAGCACCGGCAGGCCCGCGTAGGTGCGCTCGTAGCGGGTGTGCAGGGTGCCGTCGGCGTCCTTGACGACGTCCTTGGCGACCAGCTTCTCCTGGGCGCCGAGGCCTATCTGCCGCGCGGTCTGGTCCGCGCCGGACTGGGCCTGCTGGATCAGGGAGGTGCGGGCCGCGGCGGTCAGCGCGGTCGGGGCGGCGGCCAGGGGCTTGGCGGCGGCTCCGGTCGGAGTCTGCGCGCTCGCACTGGTGGTCACACCGGTGGAGATCAGGGCTCCGGCGGCGACAGCGGTGGCGATGGCCAGGGTGGTGCGCTTGTGACGCGCGTAGAGGGGGCTCACGCAAGCTCCTTCTCGTGGGGGAGTCCGGGCAGTGTGGGGTTACTGGCCGGAGTGTGTGGCGTTGTGAAGTTGCTGTGCTGCTGCGGCGGGTGGAGAGAGAGTGACATCAAGGGCGCGTACATGTCAGGACCCTGAAGTGATGTTGGCCGAAAATCGACCAACCGGTGAACGTTTCGGGGGTGTTAACCGGCGCCGCCCGAGGGGAACCGACCCCCGGGCAGCGCCGTCAACTCGGGTCCGACACGCTGCGGTTTACGGGAAGGTCAGCTTCCAGCCGTTGATCGTCCCGGTGTCGTAGGTGGCTTGATCCTGTACCCGCAGCTTCCAGGTTCCGTTGGCCGTCTCCGCCGCCGCGTTGACCGTGTAGGTCTCGTTGACGCCGTCCCCCGAGTCCGAGGAGCTGTAGCTCTTCAGCCGGTAGGCGGTGCCCGACGGGCCGACGAGGTCGATCACCAGGTCACCCCGCCAGGTGTGCGCGATGTCCACGCTGACCTGGAGGTTGGCCGGCGCGTTCCCGGTCCGGCCGGAGACGGTGATGTCCGAGGTGACGGCCGGCCCGTTGTCCGGGATGGACACCGGCGTGCTGCTCTCGTACGACGTGCCGCCCCCGCCACCGCCGCCCGAGCGGGCCCCGACCCCGATGCCCGCCCAGGCGTCCTGCACCGCCTTGTACTCGGCGCTGGTGGCGCCGTACAGCTCGCCCGCCGCCGCGAGGGTGCCGGTGCGGGCACCCGCGTAGTTGGTGGTGGACGTCCACTTGGTGGTCAGCGCCCGGTACCAGATCTGCAGCGCCTTGTCCCGGCCGATGCCGGTGACCGGAAGGCCGTCGGCGGTGGGCGAGTTGTAGCTCACGCCGTTGACGACCTTGGCGCCGCTGCCCTCGCTCAGCAGGTAGAAGAAGTGGTTCGCCGGGCCGGACGAGTAGTGCACGTCCACGCCGCCGATGCCCGAGTACCAGTTGTCCTTGGAGGCGCCGTCCTTGCTGGGCTTGTCCATGTAGCGCAGCGGGGTGCCGTTGCCGTTGATGTCGATCTTCTCGCCGACCAGGTAGTCCCCGACGTCGGTGGAGTTGTTCGCGTAGAACTCCACGCCCGCGGCCATGATGTCGCTGGTCGCCTCGTTCAGACCGCCGGACTCACCGCTGTAGTTGAGGTTCGCGGTGGCCGAGGTGACGCCGTGGCTCATCTCGTGGGCGGCCACGTCGATCGAGGTCAGCGGCTTGGCGTTGCCGGAGCCGTCGCCGTAGGTCATGCAGAAGCAGCTGTCGGTCCAGAACGCGTTGACGTACGCGTTGCCGTAGTGGACGCGGGAGTAGGCGCCGACGCCGTTGTTCTTGATGCCGCTACGGCCGAAGGCGCTCTTGTAGAAGTCCCAGGTGAGCGCGGCGCCGTAGTGGGCGTCCGCACCCGCGGTGGCCGCGTTGGAGCTGGTCCCGTTGCCCCAGGTGTCCGAGGACTGCGAGAACAGCGTGCCGGTGCCGGAGGTGCCGCGGTTGAGGTTGTACGTCTTGTGGCCGCCGCGCGCCCCGTCGGTGAGGTTGTACGTCGAACCCGACTGGGTCGTGGTCAGCGTGACCTGACCGCTGTACTGGGTGTTGCCCACGCCGTTCTTGACGCCCTGGTACTCGTACAGCTTCTTGCCGGTGGCCGCGTCGGTGATGACGTGCAGCTCGTTCGGGGTGCCGTCCTCCTGGAGCCCGCCGACCACCGTCTCGTACGCCAGCACCGGCTTGCCGGTCGCCGCCCAGATCACCTTGCGGACGCTGTCCGCGGCCGGCTTGGTCCCGCCGAGCGCCTTCGCCCGGCCCACGGCCTGCTGCTCGGCGGCCGTCCTCGACACGGCCGGGGTGAGACCGGCGACCTTCACCGTGGCGTTGGTGGCGCGCACCACCTCCATGGTCTTGCCGGCGGTGTCGGTGGCCACGACCAGGTCGCCGCCGAGCACCGGCAGGCCCGCGTAGGTGCGCTCGTAGCGGGTGTGCAGGGTGCCGTCGGCGTCCTTGACGACGTCCTTGACGACGAGCTTCTCCTGGTCGCCCAGGCCCAGTTGGCGGGCGGTGGCGGCCCGGCCCGCGTCGGCGTGCCGGATCAGCTCGGCGCGCTGCGAGGGGGTCAGCTTGACCGCCGTGTGCGCCGGGTTCGGCTTGCCGGCCGGCGAAGCCTCCGGGGCGGCGGTGGCGGCGCCGGCCTGGACGGCGGCGGCGATCAGGGCGGCGACGCCGGCGAGGGCGACGGTGGCGGTGCGGCGGTGCGCCGTGCGGCGCCGGGTGGTGTGGGAGGTGCGTCCGCGAGAGGAACTGCTTCTCAACACTGACTCCTTCTGCGGGACCGCGGATCGCGCGGCCAGGGGAGACCGGACGGTGGGTTCGGGCGTCCGGGCAGAACAGGGCGGTACGCGGAACCAGGTGCGGGTGCTCGGCCGGCCCACGCGGGCGTACGAAGGGCTGTGGGGTCGCTGTGAGTCGGCCTGGGAAGAGTGGCAGGAGAACTCGCCGCCTGTCAGGAGCGCGTCACGAAGTTGGCCGGAAATGGTTCGTTGACCGGATGTTCATGTTCGGTATGCGAACCGTTGGGGTGCGGTGTTCCGGGGATGTCCCGCCGCTCCGCCCCCGTCCCTGGAGCGATGTCCCGGTGAGGTACGGCCAAAACTCGATGGGCGTGACCGGCGGTGGTCCGTACGCTCGCGATGATGCCCACGACACATGCGACCGCCGACCGTTCCGCCGTACGCACCCTGCTGCGGCTGTGGCCGTACGTCCGCCCCGTGCGCGCCCGGCTGTGCACCGCGGCGGTCGTCGCGGTCGTCGCCTCCTGCACCGGGCTGGTGATCCCGCTCGTACTGAAGTGGCTGGTGGACGGGCCGGTCGCGCACCGCGACCCGGCGGGCGTGTGGCGCGGCGCGCTGTACCTGCTGCTGCTCGGCATCGCCGAGGCGGTCCTGTTCGGCGTCCGGCGCTGGCTCGTGGCCCGGCCCCTGTCCCACGTCGAGGCGGAGATGCGGGCGGGGCTGTACCGCCGGCTGCAACGCCTGCCGGTGGCCTTCCACGACCGCTGGGCGTCCGGACAGCTGCTGTCGCGCGGCACCACCGACCTGATGCTGCTGCGCATGTTCCTCGCCTTTCCGCTGACCTTCCTGCTGGTCAACGGCGTGACGATCCTCGTCGGCGTGGTCATCATGCTGGTGCAGGACTGGCTGCTGGGCCTGGTCATCCTCGGCCCGGCCGTTCCCGTGATGTGGACCTGCGCGGTCTTCGAACGGCGGTACGCGCAGGTGGCCCGGCGCGCCCAGGACCAGGTCGGTGACCTGACCACGGTCGTCGAGGAGAGCGTGCTCGGCATCCGCGTGGTCAAGGGGTTCGGCCGGCACCGCAGCCAGGCGCGCGCGTTCCGGGAACTCGCCGGCCGGCTGCGGGGAACGGAGCTGCGCAAGGCGCGGCTGCTGGCCACGATCTGGGGCGTCATCGTGGCACTGCCCGAGGTGGCCATCGGGGCGGCCCTCGTCCTCGGCGCGGTCCGCGTCGCCGACGGCGAACTGTCCGCGGGCACACTGGTCGCCTTCCTCGGCACGGCCCTCGCGCTGCGCTGGCCCGTCGACTCCATCGGCTTCCTGCTGGCCATGAGCCAGGAGGCGGCCACGGCCACGGAACGCTACTTCGAGGTGACGGACGAGGCGCCGGAGGGGGAGCGGACCGTGTCGGGTGCGGGGGATGGACCAAGGACCGGCACCGGAACCGGAGACAGGCCCGGAACGGGGGCCGGGTCCGGGGCGGGAGTCGTGACCGGGTCCGGGATACGTTTCGAGGGGGTGCGGTTCCGGTATCCCGACGCGCCCCCCGGCTCCCCGCCCCTCCTCGACCGCGTCGACCTGCACATACGGTCCGGGGAGTCCATGGCACTCGTCGGTGCCACCGGCAGTGGGAAGACCACGCTCACCGCCCTCGTCCCGCGCCTGTACGAGGTCACCGCCGGCCGGATCACGCTGAACGGTGTGGACATCACCGACATGCCCCGCGAGGAACTGCGGTCCAGGGTCGCCGTGGCCTTCGAGGAACCCACCCTGTTCTCGGCGAGCGTCGGCGAGAACGTACTGATGGGCGCCCCGGACGGGGCCGGGAAGCCCGAACTCGACCGGGCCATCGCCATCGCCCGCGCCGACTTCGCGTACACGCTGCCGCAGGGCACGGACACCCGCGTGGGCGAGCAGGGCCTCAGCCTGTCCGGCGGCCAGCGCCAGCGTCTCGCGCTGGCCCGCGCGGTGGTCGGCCGCCCCGAGTTCCTCGTGCTGGACGACCCGCTGTCCGCCCTGGACGTGCACACCGAGGCCGCCGTGGAGGCCGCGCTGCGGAGGGTCCTCGCCGACACCACCGCGCTGATCGTCGCCCACCGCCCGTCCACGGTGCTGCTCGCCGACCGGGTCGCCCTGCTCTCGGGCGGCCGGATCGCGGCCGTCGGCACCCACCGGCAACTGCTGCGCGACAACGCCGAGTACGCCCACCTGATGTCCGGGGAACGGGAGGATCACCGATGACCACCACCTCCGCCCCCACCGTCGCCGACGACGGTCCCGCCCGCTCCCGGGACCCGGACGGCGCGGGCGGCACGGACGACGCCTTCGACCGGGACGTCCTGCCCACCCCGCCCGGCGCCACCACCGCCCTGCTGCGCTCGCTGCTCGCGCCGATGAAGGCCCGGGTCGCGGTCACCACGCTCCTGCTGCTGCTCCAGCAGGCGGCGGTGCAGGCGGGCCCGCTGCTCGTGGCGTACGCCATCGACACCGCCGTACCGGCCCTCCGGCAGGACCGGAACGGCCCGCTGATCGCGGTCGCCGCCGGCTATCTGCTGTGCGCCCTCGCCGCGGGCGTTGTGCAGTTCGCGTTCATCGAGGTCTCCGCGCGGGTCAGCCAGGACGTGCTGCTGGACCTCAGGGGCCGGATCTTCCGGCACGCGCAGGAGCTCAGCATCGATTTCCACGAGCGGTACACCTCGGGCCGGCTGATCTCGCGGGCCACCACGGACGTGGAGTCGCTGCGCGAACTCCTCGACGAGGGGCTCCAGGAACTGGTGACCGTCATCCTGTCCTTCGTCTCCATCTCGGCCCTGCTGCTCTGGCTGGACCTCGGCCTCGGCGCGGTCGCGGTGGCGTCCTTCGGGCCGCTGTACCTGCTCGTCCGGCTCTACCGGCGGCGCGCGGGGCGGGTGTACGGCGCCAAGTCCACGGCGATGGCGGCGGTGATCGTGAAGTTCACGGAGACGATGAACGGCATCCGCCCGGTGCGCGCCTTCCGCCGGGAGGCCGCGAACGACGCCGAGTTCGCGGTGCTGAACGCCCGGCACGAGCGGGTGAACGGGGACGCGCTGCTGGAGATGGCCCGCTATGTGGTCGGCTCCCGGCTGGTGGCCAACACGGCGGTCGCGGCGATCGTGCTGTGGGGCGCCCACCGGGTGGCCACCGGCTCGCTGGAGCTGGGTGTGCTGGCGGCGGCGGTGCTGTACCTGCGCCGCCTGTACGACCCGATCGACCGGCTCGGCATGTTCCTGAACTCCTACCAGTCGGCCGCCGCGTCCCTGGAGAAGATCGCCGGGCTGCTGGCCCAGGAGCCGACCGTGCCCGAGCCGGCCACCCCGCGTGAACTCCCGCCGCTCAAGGGCGGTTTCCCCGGGCGAGAAGTGGTGTTCGACGGGGTCCGGTTCGGCTACCGTACCGGCGGCGAGGTGCTGCCCCGCTTCGACCTCACCCTGCCCGCCGGACAGACGGTCGCGGTCGTCGGCTCCACCGGCGCGGGCAAGTCCACCCTGGCCAAGCTGCTCGCCCGGTTCTACGACCCCTCCGCCGGGCGCGTGCTGCTGGACGGCGTGGACCTGCGCGAGCTGTCCACCGCCGAACTGCGGCGCGGGGTGGTCATGGTGACGCAGGAGGCGTTCCTGTTCTCCGGCACGGTCGCCGACAACATCGCCCTCGGCCGTCCCGACGCCACCCGGGAGGAGATCGAGCGGGCGGCGAAGGCGATCGGCGCGCACGAGTTCATCGCCGCGCTGCCCGACGGCTACGACACCGACGTCCGCAAGCGCGGCGGCCGTATCTCCGCCGGGCAGCGCCAACTGGTCGCTTTCGCACGGGCGTTGCTCGCCGATCCGGCGGTGCTGATCCTGGACGAGGCGACCAGCTCGCTGGACATGCCGGGGGAGCGGGCGGTGCAGCGGGCGATGGCGACGGTGCTGCGGGGCCGCACCGCCGTGGTCATCGCCCACCGGCTGTCCACCGTGGAGATCGCGGACCGGGTCCTGGTGATGGAGGACGGCTGCGTCGTCGAGGACGGCACCCCGGACGAACTCGTCGCGGGCACGGGCCGGTTCGCGAACCTTCACCGCGCATGGCGGGACAGCCTGGCCTAGCCCCCCGGCTCACGGACCGCCGCCCGGGGTCACCCCCGGCCCGGGTACGGCAGCAGGCCGCTCGCTATCCGCTCCCACGCACCCTTCAGCTCGGCCAGCAGGTCCGGGCGGCCGGCGGCCAGGTCGGCCTGTTCGCGGAGGTCGGCGGCCAGGTCGTAGAGGTGATCGGTGCCGGCGGCGTCCTGGTAGTACTTCCAGTGGCCCCGGCGCAGCGCCCGGTTGCCCCGGACCCGCCAGAACAGGTCGCGTTCGGGCAGGCGTTCGCCGCGCAGCAGGTAGCCCGCGAGGCTGGTGCCGTCCAGCGGGTGGGCGGGGTCGGGGCGGGCGCCGCCGAGTTCCAGCAGGGTCGCGGTCCAGTCGGGGGAGAAGTTCGGCTCGTGGCTGACCTGGTGGCCGTCGATCCGGGCCGGCCAGCGCAGAAGGGCCGGCACCCGGATGCCGCCCTCCTGCAGACCGGCCTTCCCGCCGCTCAGCGGCCACTGGTACGACCAGCGCTCCCCGCCGTTGTCGCTGGCGAACAGCACCAGTGTGTTCTCCTCCTGCCCGGAGCGGCGCAGCGCGGCCAGCACCTCGCCGACGGCCGCGTCCAGGCTCTGCACCATCTCGGTGTACTTGGCGACCGAGCCGCCGTCGCGGTGGCCCAGGGCCGCGGTGGCCTCCGCCGGGTTCTTCGCCGCCCGGACCCGCGCGGCGATCTCCGCGCCGGTCTCCGCGTCACCCTCGGCCAGCCAGGGCCAGTGCGGGGTGGTGAAGTTGAGGTTGAGCAGCCAGGGCCGGCGGTGCCGGCGGCCGACGTACTCGACGGCCCGCTCGGTCAGCACGGTGGTGTAGTAGCGCAGGTCGTGGTATTCGGCGTCGCCCTCGTACAGGTCGTGGTCGCCGAGCTGGCCCAGCTTGGAGAAGTACTCCAGGACCCCGCCGAAGTTGCCGAAGAACTCGTCCCAGCCGGACTTGGTGGGGCTGTAGTCGGGCAGCCAGCCGCAGTGCCACTTGCCGATGAGAGCCGTGTCGTAGCCGGCCTTCTTCAGCAGGGAGGCGAGCGTGGGGTGGTTCGGGTCCAGGCCCTGGGACCGGTCGGCCACCGGTTCGGCGAGGCCGCCCTTGGTGCGGCCCGGGTAGCGGCCGGTGTAGAGGCTGAAGCGGGTCGGCGAGCAGGTCGCCGAGCCGGAGTAGGCGTCGGTGAACCGCACGCCCTGGCGGGCCAGCCGGTCCAGGTTCGGGGTCTTGATGTGCGGTGCGCCGTACGAGGAGAGGTCGGCCCAGCCGAGGTCGTCACCGAGGATGACCAGGAAGTTGGGGCGGGGACCGGCAGCGGCGGCGGGGCGGGCGCGGAAGGGGCGTTCGGCGGGGGCGGCCTGGGCGGGGGTCGCGGCACCGGTGACGGTGGAGACCGCGCCGCCGCCGAGCAGACCGCCGAAGACACGGCGGGATATGTCGGACATGCGGGATCCTCGGAACGGCCGTGCCCCAGGACGGGGCACGGCGAGGTGAAGGGGGGAAGAAGAAGGGGAGCGAGGGTGCGGCTCAGCGACACAGGGCGCTGGACTGCCGGCACAGGTCTACATGCCGCCGCGCCACCAGCGCGATGCGCGCGTGTGTGTGTTCCGTGGCAGGCCTCATGATCACAGGACGGTGCCAGGAAGCCGTGAGAGCCGTCAAGACGCTGTCCGCCAGGCGGGATCACGGCACCCCCAGTTCGAACAGGGCGTAGCCGGCGTACGAGCCGGAGGCCAGCGCCGCGATCCCCAGCAGCGTGCACAGCACCGGCAGGCTCAGCCGGCGCAGCGCGGCCGCGAGCGGCAGGAACAGCGGGAAGCAGGGCAGCAGATAGCGGGAGATGTTGGCGACGATCTGCTGGCTGCCGAGGACCAGGGCCAGCGTGATCACGGTGTACAGCACCAGCACCGCCGGCGGGCGCAGCCGCAGCAGCAGCGGCAGCAGCGCGGCGGCCAGCAGGATGACGCCGACCGAGATGACGTCCGCGAACGGGTACGCGAAGAGGTAGTCGAACTTGCCGACGGGCACGGACGCCAGCACGTCCAGGGTCTGTTCGCCGTAGTCGAAGCTGTGCGCCCAGGCGCCCGACTGGAGCTTGAAGTAGCCGCCCAGGTCGCCCATGCGGTTGCCGACCCAGAGCAGATAGCCGAAGAGCCCGAGCGGGGCCAGGGCCATGGCCAGCACCGGGCGCAGCACCCCGTCCTCCCGGCGGCGCAGGGACAGCAGCGCGGACACGCCGAGCGCGGCGATCAGCGCGCCGGCGGTGGGCCGGTTCAGGCCGGCCGCGAAGGTGAGCACGCCGGCGGTGAGCCAGCGCCGGGTGAGTACGGCATGGCAGGCCCAGGCCGCCAGGGCCACGTACAGGGAGTCGGAGTAGACCGCCCACTCCACGCCCGAGCCCGGCCACACCGCCCACAGCCCGGCCGCCGCGAGCCCGGCCCGCCGGCCGCCGAACCGCTCGGCGACGGCGTAGATGCCGAGGGCGGCGGCGAAGGAGGCGACGATGGAGACCAGCAGCCCGGCGCCGTAGGAGCCGAGGCCGGTGACCGCCGAGGTCACCCGCATCAGCGCCGGGTAGAGAGGGAAGAACGCCGCCGAGTTGCCCTCCAGCGTGATCAGGCCGGTGGCGCCCGGGACCGGGACGAGCTTCGGGTCGTAGCCGTGCAGCGCGATCTGCTGGTACCACCAGCCGTCCCAGGTGGCCAGCACGTCCCAGGCGTGCGCGCCGCCGCCGAACCGGGGGTGCTTGGCGCGGTAGTCGCCGGTGGAGGACAGCAGGTACATGAAGGAGCAGAAGCCGGCCAGTTTCAGCGTGCCGAAGAGGGCGAGGACCGGGCCGTGGCGGCGGGCGGCGGCCCGCAGCCGGGAGCGCGGCGCGGCCTCGCTGTCCGGCGTGCGTATGCCGGGCAGGGTCGCGGTCACCGGACCACCGGCCCCGGGCGGCGGGCCAGGGTGCGCCGCATCCGGACGATCCCGCGCAGGTCCGCCAGCGCGGTGGCGACCAGGTCCACGCTGCTGTCCGGGTCGTCGACCCAGTCCACCGGCACCTCGTGGATGCGCAGGCCCGCCCGCTCGGCGAGCACCAGCAGCTCGGTGTCGAAGAACCACTCCCCGTCCCGCACCAGCGGCAACAGCCGCTCGGCCGTCTCGCGCCGGACCGCCTTGAATCCGCACTGGGCGTCGGAGAAGCCCACGGCGAGCGCCCAGCGCAGCAGGACGTTGTAGCAGCGGGAGATGACCTCGCGCTTGGTCCCGCGCACCACCCGCGACCCCGGCGCCAGCCGGGTGCCGATCGCCAGGTCGGAGTGGCCCGAGATCAGCGGCGCGACCAGCGGCAGCAGCGCGGCCAGCCCGGTGGACAGGTCCACGTCGAGATACGCCAGCACGGGCGCCCGGGAACCGGTCCAGGCGGCCCGCAGGGCCCGGCCCCGGCCCTTCTCCGGCAGCCGCAGCGAGGTCACCTCGGCCAGCTCGGCGGCCAGCCGGGCGGCGATGTCCGGGGTGCCGTCGGTGCTCGCGTTGTCGGCGATGGTGATCCGGAACGGATAGGGGAAGGTGTCCCGCAGATGCGTGTGCAGCCGCCGGACGTTGGGCTCCAGGTCCTTCTCCTCGTTGTACACCGGCACGGCCACGTCCAGGACGGGCTCGGCCGCCTCGTGGGCCGCCGGCAGCGGGGCGAGCCGGGGTATTCGGCGGAACGCCGGCGGGCCGGCGGGGCGCCGGCTCGGCCGGCTCGGTCGGATGTGCGTCACATGAACCCCGTTGGTTCTGGTCGGTCGGGTGTGCCGGGGGCACACCGGGGCGGGCGGAGGATCGAGGGCTAGCCGGTGGCCGTGGCGGACGGCGGCCGGCGGGTGGCCGTGGGCGGGAAGGAAGTGCTCCGGGTGTCCTCGGGGGTCGCGGAGTCCGTCGGCGTCATGGACGGCGTCGACGGCGCGAACGGCGCGAACGGCGTGAAGGATGCGGACGGCGTACCGTCCGGCGACCGGGACGGCGGCGCGGACGGCGGCTCGGACGGTGGGACGCTCGGTGTCGGTGTCGGTGTCGGTGTCGGTGCCGGGCTGGTCACGGGGCGCGGCGGCGCGGCGGGCCGGTCGTCGGTGGGGCCGTGCGGCCACAGCACCAGCACCAGACCGAGCCCGGCCCCCGCCAGCACACAGCCGGCGGCCCGGCGCGTCGCGCGCGCCCGGCGCCGGGCGCGCACCCCGGCGCGCAACGCCTCCCGGTGCCGGGCCTCGAAGGGCACCGGCTGCGGGTCCTGCCGCAGCAGCCCGGCCAACCGCCGCTCGAAGTGATCCATGCTTCTTCCTCACCCCACCGGCTCGATGACGTCGGCCAGCAGCCGGCGCAGCCGGGCCACCCCGCGTGCGGCATGGGACCGGGCCGTGCCCACCGGGCAGCCCAGGGTCTCGGCGACCTGCCGGTCGGGCAGGTCCTGGTAGTAGCGCAGCACCACGGCGGCCCGCTGACGCGGGGTCAGCTGGGCGAGCGCCGCCTCCAGCCGGGACCGTTCGGCGACGGTCGCCGAAAGGTCCCCGGCCGCGGCCGTCTCCGGGAGCTCCTCCACGGGCCGCTCACCCCACCAGCGACGGCGGGCCGAGCGGGCCGCGGCCCGCGCCAGCACCTTGCGCACATAGGCCTCGGGCGCCTCGTCGGCGACCTTCGGCCAGACGAACCACAGCTTGACCAAGGACTCCTGCAACAGATCCTCGGCCCGGTGCCGGTCGCCCCCGGTGAGCAGACGGGCCAGATGGAACAACACCGACCAGCGGGCCGCCACGAACGCGTCGTACTCACCGGCCCCGGTCTGCTCCATCCCCACGGTCCCCGTTCTCGCCGGCTGTCTTCACCAGGAGAAAGGCCCTGGACCCCGGCCCGCGCTGCACTCGGCGGGCGTGATCCGTGTCACGCACAGCCGGCACACAGGCCCCGCGCAGTGTCACACAGGCCCCGGACCGGCTCAGGAACCCCGCGGACACACAGGCACCGGGCCGGCGCACAGGACCGTGACGTCACACACACCGACCGGCGAGGGAACCCGCGATGCCCGACCGGCCCCGACCGGACCCAGCCGGTCCCGACCGGATCAGGCGGCCCGCAGCAGCAGTACCGTCCGCCCCGGCACCGTGATCCGCGCGCCCGCCCGGTGGACCGTGCCCGGCGCCCCGGTCTGCTCCTCGGCGGAGGTGTCCACGACCACCTCGTACGCTTCCGCCCACGGCGGCCCCGGCAGCACGAAGCCGGTCGGCCGCTCGCCCGCGTGCAGCACCGCGAGGAAGCTGTCGTCCACCACCGGCGCGCCTCGTTCGTCGCGGCCCGGGATGTCCCGGCCGGACAGATACATGCCGAGCGTGGCGGCGGGCGCGTACCAGTCGCCCTCGGTCATCTCCGCGCCCCGCGCGGTGAACCAGGCCAGGTCCCGCAGCCCGTCCGCGGTCTGCGCGCGGCCGGAGAAGAAGGCCCGCCGGCGCAGCACCGGGTGCCGGTGGCGCAGCGCGATCAGCCGCGCGGTCAGGTCGTACAGTGCCCGCCAGCCGGGCTCCTGAAGCAGCGACCAGTCCACCCAGCCGATCTCGTTGTCCTGGCAGTAGGCGTTGTTGTTGCCGCGCTGGGTGCGGCCGAACTCGTCGCCCGCGACCAGCATGGGCACACCGGTGGACAGCAGCAGGGTGGTGAGCAGGTTGCGCAGCTGCCGGCGGCGCAGCGCCCGTATGCCCGCGTCGTCGGTCTCGCCCTCCGTCCCGCAGTTCCAGGAGCGGTTGTCGTCGGTGCCGTCCCGGTTGTCCTCGCCGTTGGCCTCGTTGTGCTTGCGCCCGTACGACACCAGGTCGCGCAGGGTGAAGCCGTCGTGCGCGGTGACGAAGTTGACCGAGGCGTAGGGGCGCCGGCCGCCCCAGGCGTACAGGTCGCTGGAGCCGGACAGCCGGTAGCCCATCTCCCGTACGTCGGGCAGGGCACCCCGCCAGAAGTCCCGCACCGCGTTCCGGTAGCGGTCGTTCCACTCGGTCCACAACGGCGGGAAGGCGCCCACCTGGTAGCCGCCGGAGCCGATGTCCCACGGTTCGGCGATCAGCTTCACCCGGCGCAGCACCGGGTCCTGGGCGATCACCGCGAGGAACGGCGAGAGCATGTCGACGTCGTGCATCGAGCGGGCCAGCGCCGCCGCCAGGTCGAAGCGGAAGCCGTCCACGCCCATCTCGGTCACCCAGTAGCGCAGCGAGTCGGTGATCAGCCGCAGCACCTGGGGCTGGACGACGTGCAGGGTGTTGCCGCAGCCGGTGTAGTCGGCGTAGCGGCGGGCGTCGTCCTGGAGCCGGTAGTAGCCGCGGTTGTCGATGCCCTTCAGGGACAGCGTCGGGCCCAGCTCGCCCGCCTCCGCGGTGTGGTTGTAGACCACGTCGAGGATGACCTCGATGCCGGCCGCGTGCAGCGCGCGCACCATCCGCTTGAACTCGCCGACCTGCTGTCCGGTCGTGCCGGAGGCGGCGTAGCCGGCGTGCGGGGCGAAGTAGCCGATGGAGTTGTAGCCCCAGTAGTTGGTCAGGCCCCGGCGCAGCAGGTGGTCCTCGTGCGCGAACTGGTGGACCGGCAGCAGCTCCACGGCCGTGACGCCCAGCCGCACCAGGTGCTCGATCGCGGCCGGGTGCGCGAGCCCCGCGTAGGTCCCGCGCAGCTCCTCGGGGATGTCCGGGTGGAGCCTGGTGAAGCCGCGCACGTGCAGTTCGTAGATCACCGAGTCGGCCCACGGCGTCTTGGGGCGGCGGTCGTCGGACCAGTCGTCGTCATCGTGGACGACGACCCCCTTCGGGACGTACGGCGCCGAGTCCCGTTCGTCGCGCACGGTGTCGGCCACCGCCTGGTCCGGCCAGTCCCGCACGTGCCCGTACACCTCCGGCGGCAGCGCGAACTCGCCGTCCACCGCCCGCGCGTACGGGTCGAGCAGCAGCTTGGCCGGGTTCCAGCGGGCGCCGGTCCACGGGTCCCAGCGGCCGTCGACCCGGTAGCCGTACCGCTGCCCGGGCAGCACCCCCGGCACGAAGCCGTGCCATATCTCGTGCGTCAGCTCGGTCAGCGGGACCCGGGTCTCCCGCCCCGCCTCGTCGAACAGGCACACCCGGACCGCCTCCGCGCCCGCCGCCCACAGCGCGAAGTTGGTGCCGGCGACCCCGTCCGGGCCGGTCCGGAACCGGGCCCCCAGCGGGGTGGGCGCACCCGGCCACACGGCGGGGACGGGCGGTACGGGCCGCCGGGCGCCGTACACCGCCGCGGGTTGCCCGCTCCCGGCGGCCGGCTCCCCGGCCGGTGCCCGCTGCTCGGCTGCGCTCGTCACTGTCGGCCCCTCTTCCCGGCGGCTCGTCCGTGGCTCCGGCGCGGGCGCTGGGGGTGCCCGCCGGCGCACGCGGCTTCCCAGCGTGTCGTCCTTCCCTCTGTTCTGCCCAGCGGGTGGCTCGCACTCACGTTTCCCCGGGGCGTGCCCGGTCGTTGAGACCCGTGTGAGGCACGCAACTGGACGCGCACGGCGCGCGGGGGCCGCGCTGGCCGCCGTACTGACATGGGCGGGGCTGCTCGCGGGCTGCTCCGCCGACGGCCCGGGACCGCTGGGCATGGGCGGGACACGGGGGGACTCCCCGGCCCCCGAGGACGTCATCCGGGTGACCCCCGACGACGGGAGCCGGGCCGTACGCCCGGACGAGCGGCTGCGGATCAAGGTGCCCGGCGGGCGCCTGGAGAAGGTGACCGTGGTCAAGGAGCAGGACGCGCGGGTGACGCCGGTCCCCGGGCGCGTCGCCGCCGACGGGCTGACCTGGCTCCCCGACGAGGAACGGCTGGCGCTCGCCGCCCGGTACACCGTCGACGTGGTGGCGCGGGACGCCCGGGGCCGCCGCTCGGCCCGGCACACCACCTTCACCACCTCCGTCCCCGGCGAACGGTTCATCGCCTACGTCACCCCGGAGAACCGCGCCACCGTCGGCACCGGCATGATCGTCTCGCTCTCCTTCAGCCGGGAGATCACCGACCGGGCCGCCGTGGAGCGCGCCGTCCGGGTCACCGCCCGGCCGCCCGTGGAGATCCGCCCGCACTGGTTCGGCAAGGACCGCCTGGACTTCCGCCCGGAGCGGTACTGGAAACCCGGCACCGAGGTCACCGTGGACCTGCGCCTGCGGGACGTGGAGGGCGCGCGGGGCGTGTACGGCCTCCAGGACAAGACGGTCGCCTTCACCGTCGGCCGGAGCCAGGTCTCCCTGGTCGACGCGGCCCGGCACATGATGGAGGTGCGGCGCGACGGAGCGCTGCTGGCCACCGTCCCCATCACCGCCGGCGCCCCCAAGCACCCCACCTACAACGGCAAGATGGTGGTGATGGACATGCTGGAGGTCACCCGCATGAACAGCCGCACGGTCGGCTTCGGCGGCGAGTACGACATCCCCGACGTCCCGCACGCCATGAAGCTCACCGACTCCGGCACCTTCCTGCACGGCAACTACTGGGCCCTGGACGCCCCCGGGACGGCCAACATCAGCCACGGCTGCGTCGGCCTCCGGGACGTCAAGGGCGGCGGTTCGGACACCCCGGCGGGCTGGTTCTTCGACCGCAGCCTCGTCGGCGACGTCGTCGAGGTCGTCCACAGCAAGGACAAGACGGTCGCCCCGGACAACGGCCTCGGCGGCTGGAACATGGACTGGAAGGACTGGACGGCGGGCAGCGCGGTGCGGTGACGGCGCGCGGGGGCGGTGCGCGGGGGTGACCGGGTGAAAGGGCGGCCGGGCCGGCGGGGGGAAGTTGCGACGGAACGGTGACGTTCACCGGACGCCCGGCCCACATCCAGGCAGTTAATATGCGCGCACCGAAGTGGTGGGGAGCGGGCCGGGTCATGCCTGGTCCGGCGAGGGGAGAACAACTTGAACATGCGGCCTGTACCGGGGGCGTCGGCTAGGGGGCGGCGGGGCCGTGGGGGACTGGCGGTCATAGCCGGGGCCCTGGTGCTGTCGCTCGCCGCGTGCGGCGGAGGCGGAGGTTCCGGGGCCGGTTCCGGCAACGCGCAGGGCCCGGGGGACGGGAAGGACGCGCAGTCCACGGCCGCGGTCAGCATCGCGCCCAAGACCGGCGCCACCGGTGTGGACACCAGCGGCGCCCTCAAGGTCGGCGTCGCCCGGGGCAAGCTGACCGAGGTCACCGTCAAGGACGAGAAGGGCACGAAGGTCGAGGGCGCCATCGGCGCGGGCGGCGCGTCCTGGACGCCGTCGACCCATCTGGCGGCCGGCACCAAGTACACGGTGCACGCGGTCGCCGAGGACTCCGCGGGCCGCCGGGCCGCCGAGGACTCCACATTCACCACGCTGACGCCGAAGAACACCTTCGTGGGCTACTTCACCCCCGAGGACGGCTCCACCGTCGGTGTCGGCATGCCGTTCTCCATACGTTTCACCCGGGGCATCACGCACCCCGAGGCCGTCGAGAAGGCCATCCGCATCAAGACCGAGCCCGCCGTGGACGTCGAGGGCCACTGGTTCGGCAACGACCGCCTGGACTTCCGCCCGGAGAAGTACTGGAAGGCCGGCACCAAGGTCACCGTCGACCTCGACCTGGACGGCGTCGAGGGCCGCGACGGCGTCTACGGCAAGCAGCGCAAGACCGTGAAGTTCACCATCGGCCGCAACCAGGTCTCCATCGTGGACGCGGCCAAGCACACGATGAAGGTCACCCGGGACGGCAAGGTCGTCAAGACCATCCCGGTCACCACCGGCAAGCCCGGTTACGACACCTGGAACGGCCAGATGGTCATGAGCGAGAAGCTCACCGTCACCCGCATGAACGGCGAGACCGTCGGCTACGGCGGCGAGTACGACATCAAGGACGTCCCGCACGCCATCCGCCTGACCACCTCCGGCACCTTCCTGCACGGCAACTACTGGGGCGGCGGCGCCTTCGGCAACTACAACGCCAGCCACGGCTGCGTGGGCCTGCGCGACGTGCGCGGCGGCTACGACAGCTCCGTCCCGGCGGCCTGGTTCTTCAACCGCTCGATGGTCGGTGACGTGGTGATCGTCAAGAACTCCCACGACCGCACCGTGGCCCCGGACAACGGCCTCAACGGCTGGAACATGTCCTGGGCGGAATGGAAGAAGTGACCTGGGACCGACATGACGGGCCCGGTGCTGTGACCTACGGCACCGGGCCCGCCCGCGTTAGTCCCCGTTAACCTGGGCCCATGACCGTCACTCTCGAAGTCGCCGAAGGCGTCGGCACCCTGCGGCTGGACCGGCCGCCGATGAACGCGCTGGACATCGCCACCCAGGACCGGCTGAAGGAGCTCGCCGAGGAGGCCGGCCGCCGGGACGAGGTACGCGCCGTGGTCGTCTACGGCGGCGAGCGGGTGTTCGCGGCGGGCGCGGACATCAAGGAGATGCAGAACATGGACCACGCCGGGATGATCCGGCGCGCCCGTGCCCTCCAGGACGCCTTCACCGCCGTCGCCCGCATCCCCAAGCCCGTCGTCGCCGCCGTCACCGGCTACGCGCTCGGCGGCGGCTGCGAGCTGGCCCTGTGCGCGGACTACCGGATCGCCGCCGACAACGCGAGGCTCGGCCAGCCCGAGATCCTGCTCGGGCTGATCCCGGGCGCCGGCGGCACCCAGCGGCTGCCCCGGCTGATCGGCCCCTCCCGGGCCAAGGACCTCATCTTCACGGGGCGTCAGGTCAAGGCCGACGAGGCCCTGGCGATCGGCCTGGTGGACCGGGTCGTCCCGGCGGCCGAGGTGTACGAGCAGGCGCACGCCTGGGCCGCGCGGCTCGCCAAGGGCCCGGCGATCGCGCTGCGCGCGGCCAAGGAGTCGATCGACACCGGTCTGGAGACCGGCATCGACACCGGGCTCGCCGTGGAACGGAACTGGTTCGCGGGCCTGTTCGCCACCGAGGACCGCGAGCGGGGCATGCGCAGTTTCGTGGAAGAGGGCCCCGGCAAGGCGAACTTCGTCTGACGAGTGGGTGAACGGTCGGCGGAGCGGGGCGTGTCCGCTCCGCCGACCCGGCCGTGTCACGCCGTCGATTGACGTGTTGTCTTATTCCCGAGTCCCCCGTTGGGGCGGTTCGTGGGAGCCTTGGCGCAACCCTGGAACCGCGTCGCCGAGGGAGTCCGACGCTTGCCGGAAAGTGAGCCGTCGTCGCAGGTCAGCGGGGCCCTGTCGGACATTTTCGCGCCATTGGCATATGTCGCCGGACAGGGCCGGGTCGAGCATGCCCGGACGGGGTATTCCTGCGGAACGCCCCCCAAGACGGCTCTGGACGGCCATCATGGGGGCATGGCGGGGCTGGAGGGCAACGAACAGCCGCGGGGACACGGCCGTGCAGCCGCGGCACGCTGGTCGCCCGCGGTCGCGGACGAACAAGCGCTCAAAGCGCTCGAACTGTTCGGCGACCCGACGGAGGCGGAGGTCCCGCTGCCGTCCCGCCCGGAATCCGCGGCCAGCGCCCGCCGGCTCGCCCAGGTCGTGGTCCTGAACACCTGGCGGCTCAGCCCCAGGCTGACCGAGGACGCCGTACTGCTGGTGTCGGAACTCGTCGGCAACGCGGTACGGCACACCGGCGCCCGCGTCTTCGGCCTGCGCATGCGGCGCCGCACCGGCTGGATCCGGGTGGAGGTCCGCGACCCCTCGCGCGGCCTGCCCTGTCTGATGCCGGTCCAGGAGACGGACATCAGCGGACGCGGACTGTTCCTCGTCGACAAGCTGTCCGACCGGTGGGGCGTGGACCTGCTGCCGCGTGGCAAGACCACGTGGTTCGAGATGCGCGTCGCCGACCGGTAGACGGCACAGACGGCACCGGGCCGGCGAGCCGGAGCGCCGGAGAGCCCCCTTTCCCTCCGTATCGCCCCACGCGGGTCTCTCCGCCCCCGGTCACACCGGCGTCTTCGGCCGAAGCAGCAGCTCCGCGCCCACCGGCCGGTACCCCGCCGCCTGGAACACCCGCAGACCGCGGGCGTTCCCCGGGGCGACCTGCGCCCACAGCGGCTCACCGGCCAGCTGGCGGGCGGCGGTCACCAGCAGCCGGCCGAGCCCCCGGTGCCGGGCGCCCTCGTCCACCTCGACCGACACCTCCAGCCGCCCGGCGACCCCGCGCCCCAGCGCCAGCACCCCGCCGTCGGCGGCCCAGGCCCGCACCCCGTCCCGGCGCCGGCGGGCATAGGCGACCCGGGGATGCCCGAGGTCCTCGATCTCCCGCAGCGCGCACGCCGGCTCGCCCGGCAGCGGTTCGCCCACCAGCACCGCGTCGATCGTCTCGGCCGTGCGCCCCGTCCGGTCCAGCAGGGCTGTCAGAAAGCGCGGGCTCATCGACGCGGCCAGCGGGTCGCCGTCCGCCGCGCGCAGGGTCTCGCGCACCCACGCCGGGTCCTCGTCGGTGAACACGACCGTGTGCGCGGTGAAGGCCAGCACCCCGGCGTCCCGTGGCGAGGGCTGCGGCAGCACCGTCGTCCCACCGTCGGCCGGCGGGAAGACGCCCGTTGCCACCGCGTCGAGAATGTCCCGCAAGGTCTCCACGGCCCCGTCCCCTCTTGAGTCTCCCCCCACTGGAAGGCCCAGACTCCCAGACATGAACGACGACGGCACCAGGCTGTTCACCATCGGCGAGCTGGCCGGGGCCACCGGACTGAGCGTGCGCACCATCCGCTACTGGTCCGACGAGGGCGTGCTCACCCCGGTGACCCGCTCGTCCGGTGGCTACCGGCTCTACGACGCCGGAAGCGCGGCCCGACTGGAGCTGATCCGCACCCTGCGCGAACTCGGGCTCGGCCTGGCCGAGGTGCGCACGGTGCTGGCCGGCGAGCGGACCGTGGCGGAGATCGCGGCCACGCACGTGGCGGCGCTGGACGCGCGGATCCGCTCGCTGAAGGTGACCCGCGCGGTGCTGTCGACCGTGGCCCGACGGGGCTTCCAGGCAGAGGAGACAACACTCGTGAACAAGCTCGCGCGGCTGTCCGCCGCCGAACGGCAGCGGATCGTGGAGGAGTTCGCGGCGGAGACGCTGCACGGACTGGACACCGTGGACCCCGACATCCGGGAGCGCATCGAGCGCACCGCCGTCCACCTGGCCGAGGACCCCACACCCGAGGAGGTCGACGCCTGGGTGGAGCTGGCCGAGATGCTCCAGGACCCCGAGTTCCGGGCGCAGATGCGCCGGGCCGTCGAGTTCAACGCGGCCGACCGGCGGCCCGGCGAGTCGCGCGGGGGGTCCCTGTGGTTCGCCAAGCGGCTCGTGGAACGGGTGGCGCCGGCCCGGGAGCGCGGCACCGACCCCTCGGGCCCCGGCGCCGAGGAGGTGCTGGTCGACCTGTTCGGCGACGCCGACCGGGCCGAGGTGCTGGAGCGCATGACGGCCGGCTTCGACGAGCGCGTGGCCCGCTACCGGGAACTGCTCGCCGTGGTGAACCGGCATCCCGCCCCGCCGTACGCCGAGGACTTCGCCTGGGTGGTCGCCGCACTCCGCGCTCGCGCGGGCCGTTAATCTGACCAGCGGCAGTACGCCAGTACGGCAAGAGAAACACGAGCAAAAGGGGCGGATCGGTGGCGGACATCGAGGAAGCACGCAAGCAGTTCCAGCGGATGGACGCGGACGGTGACGGGTTCATCACCGCTGCGGAGTTCAAGTCCGCCCTGGCGCAGCAGGGTGACTGGAACGTCACCGACACGGTCGCGGAGGCCATCATCAAGTCCCGCGACCTCGACGGCGACAAGGTCCTGTCGTTCGACGAGTTCTGGGCCTACCTGAGCAAGTGACCCCGGGACGGCAGGGGGTGCCCGTCCCGAGCGGGCCGGACACCCCCCTTCGTCACCCCGTCACCGCCTGCGTCCGATCCGCACGCTCCAGCGGCCCTCGTGCCGCTGGAGCGTCAGCGGCAGCCCGAAGCACGCGCCGACCCGGTCGCCGGTGAGCACCGAGTCCACCGGGCCCGAGGCCAGCACCCGCCCCCCGCGCAGCAGCACGGCGTGCGTGGTGCCCGCCGGCAACTCCTCCAGATGGTGCGTGACCAGCACCGTCGCCAGCTCCGGCCGCTCCGCGCGCAGTTTCTCCAAAGCCTCGATCAGCAGTTCCCGGCCGGGCAGGTCCAGGCCGGTCGCCGGCTCGTCCAGGAGCAGCAGCCGCGGCTCGGGCATCAGCGCCCGCGCGATCAGCGTCCGGCCCCGCTGCCCCTGCGACAGCGTCGGCCACCGGGCGTCCCGCAGCGCGCCCAGCCCCAGCGTGGCCAGCAGCGCCTCGGCCCGCTCCCGTTGCTCCGGGGTGGGCCGCCACCGGGGGACCGGCTCGACGGAGTTCGTCGCCCCGGTCAGCACCACGTCCCGGACCCGCAGCGGCGAGGTCAGCGGATGGCGGGGGTCGACATGTCCGACCAGCGTCCGCAGCTGCCGCAGATCCACCCGGCCCAGCCGGTGCCCGAGCACCTCCACCGTGCCCCGGGTCGGATGCACCACCGCGCCGAGCAGCCCGAGCAGCGTGGACTTGCCCGCGCCGTTGGCGCCGAGCAGCGCCCAGTGCTCACCGGCGCGCACCGTCAGCGACACCTCCTCGAGCAGCGGCCGCCCGTCCCGGACCACATGGACGTCCTCGGCGCGCAGTACCTCGCTCACCGCACCGCCCGGTTCACCGCGGACAGCACCGCCCGCACCGGCGCCGACGGGCCGGTGCCCGCGCCCCAGGCCGTCACCCCGGCGACCCGGCACCTGGCGAAGGCCGCCGCCGAGTCCTGGACGAAGTCCAGGATCTCCACCGTCAGTCCGGCGCCGGCCAGCGCGTCGGCGAAGGCGGCCGCCACACCGGTGCCCGTGCCCTCGTGGCCGCCGACGCGGCCGCCCGCCTGAAGGGTGCCGGTGAAGCGGTGGACGCCGGGTGCCTCCTCGTGCGCGGACCAGTCGTGCAGCCGTACCGCGCCCTCGGCCAGGTAGGCCGACCGGAACAGCTCGTACAGCTCCTTCGGTGTGGCCTCCCGTCCGCTGTCGTCCGTCGCCTCCTGCACGATCCGCGCGAACTCCGGCCGCATGTCCGGCGGCAGGTCGATCCCCGCGTACCGGTTCAGCAGATACGCCACCCCACCCTTGCCGGACTGGGAGTTGACGCGGATCACCGCCTCGTAGGACCGCCCGAGGTCGGCCGGGTCGACCGGCAGGTACGGCACCTCCCACGGCGCCTCCCGCTCGCTCAGCCCCGCCTCGGCCGCGCGCCGGGCGTGGTGGGCCAGGCCCTTGCTGATGGCGTCCTGGTGGGTGCCGGAGAACGCGGTGTGGACCAGCTCGCCGGCGTACGGGTGCCGGGGGTGCACGGGCAGCCGGTTGCAGTGCTCCACGGTCTCCCGTACGGCGTCGATGTCGCCGAAGTCCACCATCGGGTCGACGCCCTGGGCGTAGAGGTTCAGGGCGAGGGTCACCAGGTCGACGTTGCCGGTGCGCTCGCCGTTGCCGAAGAGGCAGCCCTCCACCCGCTGCGCCCCGGCCAGCACGGCGAGTTCGGCGCAGGCCACGCCCGTCCCGCGGTCGTTGTGCGGGTGGACGGAGAGGACGACGGACGTTCGGCGGGACAGGTTGCGGTGCAGGTACTCGATCTGGTCGGCATACACGTTCGGGGTGGCGATCTCCACCGTGGCCGGCAGGTTGTGGGTCACCGGCCGGTCGGGGCTCGCGTCCCACAGCTCGGTGAGGCCGTCGCACAGTTCCAGCACGAAGTCGGGCTCGGTGAGGTTGAAGGTCTCGGGGGAGAACTGGAAGCGGACGCCGGGGGTGTCGCCGGCCCGCCGGGCCATGTGCCCGGCCGCCTCCCGCACGGTCCGCCACACCTCGTCCCGGCCCCGCCCGAGCACCACGTCCCGCCACACCGGCGAGGTCGCGATGTACAGGTGTACGACCGCCCGGGGCAGCCCGGCGATCGCGTCGAAGGTCCGGTCGATCAGGTCGGTCCGGGCGGGCGTGAACACCACGGGCGTCACATCGTCCGGTACGGCCCCGTCCTTGACGAGGTGCCGTACGAAGTCGAAGTCCGTCCGGCTCGCGGACGGGTAGCCGACCTCGATCTCCTTGAAGCCGGTCGCCACCAGCAGATCGAAGAAGCGGCGCTTGCGGGGGGTGTCCATCGGCTCGGCGAGCGCCTGGTTGCCGTCGCGCAGGTCGACGGGGACCCACAGCGGGGCGCGCTCGATACGGGCGGAGGGCCAGCGGCGGTCGCCGGCCGGGACGTGCACGCGGTCCTGGTAGGGGCGGTAGCGGTGGTACGGCATGCGGCTGGGCCGCTGCGGGTTCCAGACGGGAGGTGCGGTGGTCATCGTCGGGCGGTGGCCTTCGGCTCGGTCGGACGGTGACCGGCAGCGCGGAGCCCCGCGGCGGGGCGCCGGTCGCGTCAGACCCCGCCGCGGCAGCCGAGAAGAAGCAGACCGCGGATCATGCCGGGTACGCTAGCGACTCCTCAGCTCCTCAGACAAGTGAGATTCGAAGTGCAAGCCCCTCACACCCCGGACAAGTTGGTGACGTCGATGCCGCTCGGTGCCCTCCGCCCCAGCCCGCTGGTCGAACAGGCCGCGCAGCGTCTCCGCGAGCGGATCGCGGCCGGGGACTGGCCGGTCGGCGGCAAACTGCCCGGCGAGACCACGCTGGCCAAGGAGCTGGGCGTGGGCCGCTCCACGGTCCGCGAAGCCCTGCGCGCCCTCGCCGGCGCCGGGCTGGTCCGGCCCCGGCACGGCGCCGGCGTCTTCGTCACCGCCACCGAGCCCGCCGAGGACTGGCCCGCCCGGCTGCGCCGGGCCGCGGTCACCGACGTGTACGAGGTCCGCATGGGCGTCGAGGTCCAGGCCGCCCGGCTCGCCGCGCGCCGCCGCACCCCCGAGGACATCACCGCGCTGCGGGCCGCGCTCCAGGGCCGCCGGTCGGCCGCCGGCGGCGGTGACGCGGCCTTCGTGGAGGCCGACATCGCCCTGCACGCGGCCGTGGTCACCGCCGCTCACAACCCGGTCCTGTCCGATCTGTTCACCGAGTTCGTCCCCGTCCTCCGCGAGGGCCTGATCGCCCTCCTGGACCTCACCCGCCTGCGCGAGACCGACCCCGGCACCGGCGACGACACCCACGCCGGCCTGGTCGACGCCGTCATCGCCGCCGACCCGGAGGCGGCGGCGGCCCTCCTGCACACCGAACTGGAGTCGACCCTGCGGCTGCTGCGGAAAGGCGGCGAGGCGATGCCGTAGCCGGCCCACGACCACGACGGGACACCGGCGATCGTCAGGGTGGACGGGGTCCCGGATCATTTCGCGGTGGCCGGCGGAATAGGGCGGCCACCGGTGCCGTTGACCCCGGCGTCAGAAGGATGCACGCGCATGAAATATCGGAGGGTCGGCCATGAAGATCGGCATCATCGGCGCGGGGAACATCGGCGGCAACCTCACCCGGCGGCTCGCCGCCCTCGGTCATGACGTCTCCGTCGCCAACTCCCGCGGCCCCGAAACGCTGACGGACCTGGCGCGGGAGACCGGAGCCACCCCGGTGCGCGCCGAGGACGCGGCCAAGGGCGCCGAGGTCGTCGTCGTCACCGTCCCCCTGAAGGCGGTCCCGGACCTCCCCCAGGGCCTGCTGGACGGGGCGGCCGAGGGCGTCGCGGTGATCGACACGAACAACTACTACCCCAAGCAGCGGGACGGCCGGATCGACGCCATCGAGGACGAGGGGCTGACCGAGAGCCGCTGGGTCGAGAAGCACCTCGGTCACCCCGTGATCAAGGCGTTCAACGGCACCTACGCCGAGGACATCCTGGACCGCCCGCTGCCCGCCGGCCACCCCGACCGCATGGCGCTGCCCGTCGCCGGGGACGACGAGGCCGCCAAGGCGAAGGTGCGCGCCCTGATCGACGAACTCGGCTTCGACACGGTCGACGCCGGCGGCATCGACGACTCCTGGCGCCAGCAGCCGGACACCCCGGTCTACGGCCTGCGGGCCGGCGCGGACGCGGTACGCGCGGCCCTGGCTCAGGCGTCCACGCAGCGCCCGGCGGACTTCCGCTACTGAGAGGCCCGCCGCCCGGCTAGGGCGTGGCCCAGTCGCGCAGGTCGTCCTTGTCCGCGAAATGGGCCACGTTCTTGTCGAGGGGTTCGCTGGTGTACTGGTGGAACCGCCACTTGGCCTTGATCCGGGGTTTGCCCGCGGCGACGTAGTCGGCGATCCACAGCCCGTCCCCGGCGTAGGACGTGGTGTCGATGTTCAGCCAGAAGTGGCGGTTGCAGTAGAGCACGACCCGGTTGTCCGGCCGCAACTCCTTCAGCCTGCGGATGAAGCGGTCCTTCTCCGCGTTGCTCGCGTGGGTCCCCTCGCCGGTGTTCTCCCAGTCGACGGCGAGGATGTCGCCGGGGCGGTCCGGGGCGTGGCGCAGGAAGTACTCGGCCTGGGCGGTGATGTGGCCCGGCCACAGGAAGTGGTAGAAACCGACGACCAGGCCCGCGTCGCGCCCGCGCTTGGTCTGGGCCGCGAGTCTGGGGTTGACGTACGAACGGCCCTCCGTCGCCTTGACGAAGACGAAGGACAGGCCGCCCGTGGCATAGGAGGAGGACTGGAAGGCGCTGACGTCGATGCCATGGAGCATGCAGGGGTTGTGCCCTGTGCGCCCGTGGCCGGAACCTTCAGCCCCGGGTCGTCACCGAACCGAGTACGGACGCGGACTTCGCCGACCAGTCCGAAGTGATCAGGCTCGCATGGCCCTTGGCCAACAGCGCGAGCCGGGCGGCGACTTCGGCGTCCGTGGGGTTGGTGGAGGAGATCGCCGGGGACACGTTGTGGGCGTCGGTGGCGATCAGGACGTAGTGGTTCGCGGAGTAGAACGACGTGTCGTAGCCGTTGTTGGCATAGGCCGCCGCGTCGCCGTCGAAGAACACGAACCAGGGGCGGATCGAGGCGTCGTAGCGGCTGGTGCGCGGGTCGCCGGCGGCCGCGCCCAGTACGGCGGGGAAGGCCTGGGCAGCGGAGATGTTCCCGGCCGCGGACAGATCGCGCAGATGGTCGCCGTACTCCTCGTCCGTCCAGTAGCTGTCGAACGGGTTGGCCTGCTCCACCGTGCCGGGGATCAGGTCGAAGAGGAACTTGCCCCTCAGCGAGTCCCGGGCCGGCCAGGCATCGGCCCGCGCCGCCGCGTCCAGCGTGCCGTACGTGCCGCCGAGCAGATCCGCCGGTTTGTAGACGTCGCCGCCCAGCTTCTGCGCTACGAGCGTGTCGAACTCGTCCGGCCCCATGCCCGCCTTGTCGTTGAAGCCGACCTTCATCTCCACCTTGACGACGATCGGCGGATGGTCGGGGTGGAGCCGGTTCCAGGCGGCCATGTTGTCCAGACAGCTGCCGAGGTCCTGGTTACGGCTCTTGCTGTACAGCTCGCTCGGCGTCTTGGCGGCCTCGCAGTTGTTGTCGTTGCCCAGCGGGTTGCCGTGGCTGACCCGCCAGCGGTGGCTGATGCTGTCGACGTACACGTCCAGCTCCAGCAGCGAGGCGCCGGAGTCCAACGCCTGTGCGAAGTACGGGTACTTGTCCTTCTCGTACGCGTTGTGCGTGCCGATGGCCGTGGTCCCGGAGAACTTCGGCGACGCCGCGTGGGCGTTCACCGGTGCCGTCGCCAGCACCGCGGCGGCTCCCGCGAGCGCCACCGGCCGTATCCATCCGCGCATGTCCGAACTCCCCTTCACCGACGCCGAGTCGGCGGCAGCCTAGGGGTGATCGGTTACCGCGTGGTAGTCCCTGGAGGAACATCGGCCGCCGTACCGGTCGAGCGCCACCACAGGCTCGCCGTCCCGTCGGTCCCCACGGTGGCCACCAGCCGCGCGTCCGGGCTGAAGGCGAGCGCGGTGACGCGCTCGGCCCCGTCACCGAGCGGGCGGCCCAGCGGGCGGGGGCGCGCGCGGTCGGTGACGTCCCACAGCCGCACGGTCCGCGCGGAGTCCACGGTGGCCAGCAGCCGGGCGTCGGGACTGAAGGCGAGCGCGGTGGTCCGCCCCTCCGGACCGCCGAAGGCGGGCCCCGCGGCCTCGGGGTGCCGGGGATCCGACACGTCCCACAGCCGCACCGACCCCTCGGCACCGGCAACGGCGAGCGTGTGGCCGTCGGCGGAGAACTGGGCGGCGGCGACCGCCTGGTGCAGCCGGCTCAAGGTGGTCAGCCGCAGCGGCCGTCCCGTGTCCAGGCGCAGTTCCGCGAGCCGGGCGGAGCCGGTCGTGCCCGAGTCGGCGAAGACGACCCGGTCCCGGCCCGCCGCGACCGCCTTCACCTCCATCGGGGCGCCGTCGACGGACCACCGGGTCGCCCCCGAGCCGACGGCGAGCGCCCGTACGTCGGCCCCCCCGGCCGCCACCAGCGTGCGGCCGTCCGGACTCGTCGTGACGGCCGTCACCCGGCGCACGCCCGCCGGGACCGGGACCCGCTCCGGATGTCCGGGATCGGTCAGGTCCCAGGTGCCGGCCGAGGACCGGGTGACCGTCAGCAGCAGCCGCCCGTCCGGGGTGAACGCCAGCGCCTCCGCCCGCCCGCGCGGACCGAGCCGGCCGGCGGCGGTCAGGCTCCAGTGCTCCGGACCGGGCGCCTGGACCCGCCCCGGCACCGCCCCCCGCCAGGGGCCGGGCAGCACCTCCTGCACCGCGGCGGCCGTCAGGCACGTCAGGGCGACCAGCCACGTGGTGAGCAGCCCCGGCAGCCACCGGCCCCGGAACCCCGGCCGGTACCGCAGCGGCGCCCGCGCGGGAGCCGCCGCCACCGGCACCGGGCGCGTCCCCAGGGCGGCGATCAGCCGCGTGCCCGGGCGCGCGTGCGGCATCGGCGGCAGGTCGGCAGGGCGCGCGGCCAGCGCCAGCACCAAACGGCCGAGCGCGCTGTCAGCTCGCAGCACTGGACCCCCTCGGCTGCGACAGCGCCTCTTCGGCATCCGCGCCGGCCTGCCGGGCGGTGGGCAGCGGGGGCTCGGGCTGCTGACCCGCGCCCGCGCCGGTGATCGGGATCGCCTGGAAGAACTTCGCCACGACCAGCGGGGTGGTCACCCCCACGGCGAACGCGGCGGTCGCGTTCGGCAGCTGACCGGAGTTGCCCAGCGCCGCGGTGAGACCGAACCCGGCGAACAGCCGCAACCCGATGGCCACCAGCATCACCGGCCGGTCGGCACGGGTGCGCCAGGGCCAGCGCCAGCGGCTGCGCGGACCCGTCGGACGCATCAGCGCCGAGAGGTTGAGCGCTTCGGCCACACTGCTGCCGAGCAGTCCCCACAGCGCGGGGTACAGGTCGATCACGCCACCGATGGTAGCGCTGGGTGATGCGAATAAAGCTATTTGTGACGGTGTGGTCGGAAATCGTACCGGTTCAGCACTCGATGATGTTCACCGCGAGCCCGCCGCGCGCGGTCTCCTTGTACTTCACGCTCATGTCGGCGCCGGTGTCCTTCATGGTCTTGATGACCTTGTCGAGGGACACCTTGTGGGAGCCGTCGCCGCGCATCGCCATCTTCGCGGCCGTGACCGCCTTCACCGCGGCCATGCCGTTGCGCTCGATGCACGGGATCTGGACCAGGCCACCGACCGGGTCGCAGGTCAGGCCGAGGTTGTGCTCCATGCCGATCTCGGCCGCGTTCTCCACCTGCTCGGGGGAGCCGCCGAGCACCTCGGCGAGCGCGCCCGCCGCCATCGAGCAGGCGGAGCCCACCTCGCCCTGGCAGCCGACCTCGGCACCGGAGATGGAGGCGTTCTCCTTGAAGAGCATGCCGATCGCGCCGGCGGCGAGCAGGAAGCGGACCACGCCGTCCTCGTCCGCGCCCGGCACGAAGTTGATGTAGTAGTGCAGCACCGCCGGGATGATGCCGGCCGCGCCGTTCGTGGGCGCCGTCACCACCCGGCCGCCGGCCGCGTTCTCCTCGTTCACCGCCATGGCGTAGAGCGTGATCCACTCCATGGCGTGCGCCAGCGGGTCGCCCTCGGCGCGCAGCTGGCGGGCCGAGACGGCCGCGCGGCGGCGCACCTTCAGCCCGCCGGGCAGGATGCCCTCCCGGGACATGCCGCGCTGGACGCACTCGCGCATCACCCGCCAGATCTCCAGCAGGCCCGCGCGGATCTCCTCCTCGGTGCGCCAGGCCCGCTCGTTCTCCAGCATCAGCGAGGAGATCGACAGACCCGTCTCCTTCGTCAGGCGCAGCAGCTCGTCGCCCGTGCGGAACGGGTACTTCAGGACCGTGTCGTCCAGCACGATCCGGTCCGCGCCCACCGCGTCCTCGTCCACCACGAAACCGCCGCCGACCGAGTAGTACGTCTTCGACAGCACCTCGGCGCCCAAGGCGTCGTACGCCCACAGGGTCATGCCGTTCGCGTGGTACGGCAGCGCCTTGCGGCGGTGCAGGACCAGGTCGTCGTCGCAGGAGAACGGGATCTCGTGCGTGCCGAGCAGCGCGATCCGGCCCGCCTGCCGGATCTTCTCCACCCGCTCGTCGGCGCTCTCCACGTCCACCGTGCGCGGCGAGGCGCCCTCCAGGCCCAGCAGCACCGCCTTCGGGGTTCCGTGGCCGTGGCCGGTCGCGCCGAGCGAGCCGTACAGCTCGCAGCGCACGGACGCGACGGAGCCGAGCAGGTCCTCGTTGCGCAGCCGGCGGGCGAACATGCGCGCCGCGCGCATCGGGCCGACCGTGTGGGAGCTGGACGGGCCGATGCCGATCGAGAACAGGTCGAAGACCGAGATGGCCACGGATGACTCCTCAATACGGGGGTGGTGCGAAAGGGCGGTACAGGGGCGCGGGCACCGCGCACGCCGGTACTCCCAGTGTGCGCGGTGCCCCGCGAAACGGACTTACTCGCTCAGACCCGGGTACAGCGGGTGCTTGTCGGCGAGCGCCTTGACACGTGCCTTGAGCGCCTCGGCGTCGTAGGACGGCTTCAGCGTCTCGGCGATCACGTCCGCGACCTCGGCGAAGTCCTCGGCCGTGAAACCGCGCGTGGCCAGCGCCGGGGTGCCGATGCGCAGGCCCGAGGTGACCATCGGCGGACGCGGGTCGTTCGGGACGGCGTTGCGGTTGACCGTGATCCCGACCTCGTGCAGCCGGTCCTCGGCCTGCTGCCCGTCCAGCTCGCTCTCGCGCAGGTCCACCAGGACCAGGTGCACGTCGGTGCCGCCGGAGAGCACGTTCACCCCGGCCTCGCGGACATCGGCGGCGGTCAGCCGCTCGGCGAGGAGGCGGGCGCCCTCGACCGTGCGGCGCTGGCGCTCCTTGAAGTCCTCGCCCGCCGCGACCTTGAAGGACACGGCCTTGGCCGCGATCACGTGCTCCAGCGGACCGCCCTGGAAGCCCGGGAAGACGGAGGAGTTCAGCTTCTTCGCGAAGTCCTTCTTCGCGAGGATGATGCCGCCGCGCGGGCCGCCGAGCGTCTTGTGGGTCGTGGAGGTGACCACGTCGGCGTACGGCACCGGGTTCGGGTGCAGCCCGGCGGCGACCAGGCCGGCGAAGTGCGCCATGTCGACCCACAGGTACGCGCCGGTCTCGTCGGCGATCCGGCGGAACTCCGCGAAGTCCAGCTGCCGCGGGTACGCCGACCAGCCCGCGATGATCACCTTGGGGCGGTGCTCCTTGGCGAGCTTCTCCACCTCGGCCATGTCGACCAGGCCGGTCTCGGCGTCCACGTGGTAGGCGACCACGTCGAACTGCTTGCCGGAGAAGTTCAGCCGCATGCCGTGGGTCAGGTGGCCGCCGTGCGCCAGGTCCAGGCCGAGGATGGTGTCCCCGGGCTGGGCCAGCGCGAACAGGGCCGCCTGGTTGGCGGAGGCGCCGGAGTGGGGCTGCACATTGGCGTACTCGGCGCCGAACAGCTCCTTGACCCGGTCGATGGCGATCTGCTCGGCCACGTCCACGTGCTCGCAGCCGCCGTAGTAGCGACGGCCCGGGTAGCCCTCGGCGTACTTGTTGGTGAGGACCGAGCCCTGCGCCTCCATCACCGCGAGCGGCGCGAAGTTCTCGGAGGCGATCATCTCCAGCGTCGACTGCTGGCGGTTCAGCTCGGCGTCGACCGCGGCGGCGATCTCCGGGTCCAGCTCGTGCAGGGGCGTGTTCAGGACGGTCATGGGGCTACGACTCCTCGCCGGTGCTGAAGGCGGTGTACTCGTCGGCGGAGAGCAGGCCGGCCGGCTCCTCTGTGACGCGTACCTTGAACAGCCAGCCGCCCTCGAAGGGGGCGGAGTTCACCAGCGACGGGTCGTTGACGACGTCCTCGTTGACCTCGGTGACCTCACCGGTGACCGGCGAGTACAGGTCGGACACCGACTTCGTCGACTCCAGCTCGCCGCAGGTCTCGCCCGCGGACACCGTGGAGCCGGCCTCGGGGAGCTGGACGAAGACGACATCGCCGAGCGCGTTGGCCGCGTGCTCCGTGATGCCGACCGTCGAGACGCCGTCCTCGGCGTCCGACAGCCACTCGTGCTCCTTGCTGTAGCGCAGCTGCTGGGGGTTGCTCATGGCCTGAATTCTCCTGTACGCGCGGGAGTGATGGTGACGGGGGGACTAGAGAAACCGCTGGTGAGCGGGCGAATGTGCGCAGGGTCACGCGCCGCCCTGGGGCCGGGGGCCCCGGGCCGGTGCGCGCGCCCGGCGGTTACTTCCGGCGCTTGTAGAACGGCAGCGCCACGACCTGGTACGGCTCGTGGGTGCCCCGGATGTCCACGCCGACGCCCTCGGTGCCCGGCGCCGCGTACGCCGCGTCGACGTAGGCCATGGCGATCGGCTTGCCCAGGGTGGGGGAGGGGGCGCCGGAGGTGACCTCGCCGATCACCTCGCCGCCGGCCACCACGGCGTACCCGGCGCGCGGCACCCGGCGGCCCTCGGCGACCAGCCCGACCAGGACCCGGGGCGGGTTCTGCTCCGCCCGGGCGGCGGCCTCGGCGAGTGCCGCGCGGCCCACGAAGTCGCCCTCCTTGTCGAACTTGACCACGCGGCCCAGCCCGGCGTCGAAGGGGGTCAGGGAGGTGGTCAGCTCGTGCCCGTACAGCGGCATGCCCGCCTCCAGGCGCAGCGTGTCCCGGCAGGACAGCCCGCACGGGACCAGACCGACGCCCTCGCCGGCCTCGGTCAGCGCCTGCCACAGCGCCACGGCGTGCTCCGGCTTCACGAACAGCTCGAAGCCGTCCTCGCCGGTGTACCCCGTGCGGGCGATCAGCGCCGGGACGCCGGCGACCGTGCCGGGCAGCCCGGCGTAGTACTTCAGGCCGTCCAGGTCGGCGTCGGTCAGGGACTTCAGGATGCCGGGGGACTCGGGGCCCTGCACGGCGATCAGCGCGTAGGCGTCCCGGTCGTCGCGGACCTCGGCGGCGAACCCGGCCGCACGCTCGGTGAGGGCGTCCAGCACCACCTGGGCGTTGGAGGCGTTGGCGACGACCAGGTACTCGGTCTCGGCCGGCCGGTAGACGATCAGGTCGTCCAGGATGCCGCCGTCGGCCTGGCAGATCATGGTGTAGCGGGCGCGGCCGACGCCGACGGAGGCGATGTTGCCGACCAGGGCGTGGTTCAGGAAGGCGGCGGCGTCGGCGCCGGTCACGGTGATCTCGCCCATGTGGGAGAGGTCGAACAGACCGGCCCGGGTGCGCACGGCGGTGTGCTCGTCCCGCTCGGAGCCGTAGCGCAGGGGCATGTCCCAGCCGGCGAAGTCGGTCATCGTCGCGCCCAGCGAGCGGTGCACGGCGTCGAGCGCGGTATGACGGAGTTCGGTACTGCTCATCGGTCGGTCGTCTCCCAGGGCAAAGGACGGGCGAGGAACGTTCCTCCCCATCTGTCATCGGAACCTGAGAGGTTCGCCGCCACCGCCACGGGGACGATCACGGCTTGCACCTTGGGTGGAGCCGCCGGCGACGGCGGCCCGCTTTTCAGATGTGCCTCGCCCGCGCGGTAACGGGGCCTGAGAGATTCAAGGGAGGGACTTGCTCCTTCGGCGCCCCAGGCGGCCCCGAGGGGGCCCGGGAACTCTCCCGCGCGGATTCAAACGGCCGGTATGCAGTTGGCGGGCTCATCATTGCACGCCGCACCCCGGCCATCCAGAGCCCACCGCTTGTGACCGACCTGTGGCCGTACCCGCATGAACCGCCGGGCCTTGTCCATTACCTTCCCTTTACATAGAACGGGCATGGGATCGACCAAGCCCCTGGGAGGACGATCACGGTGAACAGGACCTCGGCCTACGCCGCCCACGCCGGCCTCGCGGTGCCGGGACAGCCCTCCGCTGCGGCCCGCGAGCGCGGCGCGGACCGCCCCGCGCCGGTCGTCCGCGATCTGCGCGACCGGGCCGGCCGCAGCCCGCACGCCCTGCTCTTCGGCCCCCGCGACCTGGTGGTCGTCACCGGCCTGCCCGGCAGCGGCAAGTCCACCCTGATGCGCCGCGCGGTCACCGGCCGCCGCGTCGACTCCCAGGACACCCGGGACCGCTGGCAGGCCCGCCTCCCCGGCTTCCTGCCCTACGCGCTCTACCGCCCCCTGGTCCGCCTCGCCCACTACACCGGCCTGCGCCGGGCCCTGCGCACCGGGGAGGGGCTCGTCGTGCACGACTGCGGCACCCAGCCGTGGGTGCGCGCCTGGCTGGCCCGCGCGGCCCGGCGCCGGGGCGGCACCCTGCACCTGCTCCTCCTCGACGTCAGCCCCGAGACGGCCCGGCAGGGCCAGCGCGAACGCGGCCGGGGCGTCTCCCGCTACGCCTTCCGCCGTCACCGCCGCGCCACCGCCCGGCTGTTGCGCGCGGTGGAGCGGGGGGAGCTGCCGGCCGGCTGCGGCGCGGCGGTGCTGCTGGACCGGGACGCGGCGGACGTCCTCGCCCGCGTCGGCTTCACTCGGTGAGGCACTGTCGGCGCCACCCGCTAGCCTTCATGGTCACAGCAGTGGTTCCCAGCAGGCGGTAGGCACATGGACTTCCCGGCGGACTTCCCGGCACAGGCGCACCCGCACCCGCACGGCGGTTGGCCCGGCAACGAGCTGGAGGAGGTGCTGTCGGCCTCCCTCGGCATCCCCGCGGCGGGCGGCCGGATCATCGAGGTCCTCGGCCGCAGCCTCCTGTGGATCCCGCTGCCGGGCGGCGGGGGCCCCGACAGCCTCCCGCTGGACCTGCCGACGCTGGACATCGGCGGCCAGGCGTACGTCCCGGTGTTCAGCTCCGAGGAACAGCTCCGCCAGGTGGCCGGCTCCCACATGGCGTACACCATCGCCCCGGCGGTGGAGTTCGCCCGCGGCCTGCCCCCGCAGGTGGGCATCGCCGTCAACCCCGAGGGCGTGGTCGGCATACCGCTGCCGCCCCAGGCCGTGGCCGAGCTGTGCCGGGTGGGCCGCACTCCGCTGGACGGTCCGGGCACCGGCGGCCGGGTCCGCCTCTTCGAACCCGACTGGCAGGACGACCCGGTCGACTTCCTCGCCGCCGCCTCCGCGGAGTTCGCCGGGACCGGCGTGGTCCTCACCGCCCGCCGCTGCCTGGCCGCCGTCGAGACGGCCGACCCCGCCCTGTTCGTCGGCGTCGAACTCTCCCAGTGGGAGGGCGACCTGCGCGCCCTGCCCCTCCAGGCCCTCGGCAAGGCCCTGGCGGAGGTCCCCGTCAAGTGGCCGGTCAACCTGCTCCTGCTGGACGTGACGGACGACCCGGTGGCGACCTGGCTGAAGACGAACGTCCGCCCGTTCTACACATACGCCCACTGAAACGCGCCCCCGAAAGGGCGCGGGGCCGTGTCTGATATGCGGTTCCGCCGCGGGGCGCGAGAACCAACTACCCACCCGCACACGCGTACGACGCCAAGGCCCCGAGCTGCCAGGCGCATAAGCTGTGCTCATACGCCGGGTCACAAAAAAGAAGGGGCACACCAGGTGAGCGCGAGCCACAGCGGCAGCGTCGAGCACATGCTGCGCCAGGTCACGCCCGGACGCTACGACGCCTACGAGGCCTTGCTGCGCGCCCTCGCCACCCCCTCCACCGGCCAGATCTTCATGCTCCTGTGGCACGGCCAGGCCGGCACCCCGGACGCCCAGTACGGGAACATGGAGGTGGACGGCTTCCACTACGCCCCCTGTGTGACCTCCGCCCAGGAGCTGTCGGCCAGCGGCTGGAACCGTTCCTACGAGGTGGCCGACGGCCTGGACGTGGCCCGCACCCTCTACCCCGACCACTACGGCCTCTGGCTCAACCCGCACGCGCCGGGCGGCGGCGTCGGCATCCCCTGGCCGGACCTGCGCCGCATCGCCACCGGTCTGGACCGCCAGCCCGCCGGCCCGCTGAGCCTGTCCGAACCCGGCATCGAGATCCCGCAGTTCTACGCCCTGCTCGCGCAGAACGCGCACCGCACCCCCGCGCTGCGCTCGCTGCGCCGCGCCTGGGTGCAGCCCGCGCTCGGGGCGCCCTATCTCGCCATCGGCCTGGACGTGTACGACACCTCGCCCGCCGCGGTCGACTCGGTGCGCGCCATGATGCAGCAGTCCATCGGCGCGGTCCCGGAGGGCCTGCCGGTCTCGACGGTCGCCATGGCCGACGACTACGACCCTGTGGTGATGTGGATGCGGGCCCACGCGCGCCCCTTCTACGACCGCGAGGCGCACGCCCCGGTGCCGCCGCCGCACCCCCCGCTCCAGGTGCCGGCCCCGCCGCAGGCCCCGGCCGGCGGGTACGGCTATCCGCCGGCGCTCGGCGGCTACTGACCAACGGGGCTCGCCGGCGGGCTTGTTGACCGAAGCGCACAATGCACGGCACCGGGACGCTTCTGCGCGCGTAGACATCGGCCGTACCTCCCGAACCGCGTAGATTCGCCGTTCTGCCCCAACTGGCCCGCGTCCGAGGGCCGTTACCCACTGTTCGGATAACGGAATCCCCCGCACTGCATCACGGTTGCGCATACTTTCACCGTCAGCTCTGGCGGGTGATCACAGCCACGCTGAAGACTCGCGACTCAGACACGAGGCCGAGGCCTTGTGATCGATGGCAAGTCGACAAAGCCGCAATCCGCGGCAGGCGCAGGCCGGTCACCACCGGCGAGAGGGGTCGCTCACCGTGACCGCACCGATCGAGACCACCGGGGCGGCAGCCGAGGCGCAGCCGGAGGCTGTGCTGGAGGGTGCCGGTAAGGGGCAGATCGAGGGTCGTTCCCTGGGCCGGATCGCCTGGACCCGGTTCAAGAAGGACAAGGCCGCCGTCGCCGGCGGTGTCATCGTGATCCTGCTGATCCTCCTCGCCGTCCTCTCGCGCCCCATCCAGGCCGTGTTCGGCCTCGACCCCAACGCCTTCAACCAGGACCTGATCACCCCGGACACCTCGCTGCCCACGGGCAGTTGGGGCGGCATGAGCGCGGACCACCCGCTCGGCGTGGACCCGAAGTTCGGCCGGGACATCGCCACCCGCATCCTGGAGGGCTCCTGGGTGTCGCTGGTGGTCGCCTTCGGCGCCACCGTCCTGTCCAACGTCATCGGTGCGATCATGGGTGTCGTCGCGGGCTACTACGGCGGCCGGGTGGACTCGATCATCAGCCGGCTGATGGACACCTTCCTCGCCTTTCCCCTCCTGCTGTTCGCGATCGCCATCTCCGCCACCCTCCAGGGCGGCGCCTTCGGCCTCACCGGCCTGCCGCTCCACCTGAGCGTGCTCATCTTCGTCATCGGCTTCTTCAACTGGCCCTATCTGGGCCGGATCGTGCGCGGCCAGACCCTGGCCCTGCGCGAGCGCGAGTTCGTCGACGCGGCCCGGGGGATGGGCGCCAAGGCGCCGTACATCCTGTTCCGGGAACTGATGCCCAACCTGGTCGGCCCGATCATCGTCTACTCGACGCTGCTGATCCCGACCAACATCATCTTCGAGGCGTCGCTGAGCTTCCTCGGCGTCGGCATCCAGCCCCCGCAGGCGTCCTGGGGCGGCATGCTCCGCGAGGCGGTCACCTACTACCAGGTGGACCCCCAGTACATGATCGTCCCCGGTCTCGCCATCTTCGTCACCGTCCTGGCGTTCAACCTGCTCGGTGACGGTCTCCGCGACGCTCTCGACCCGCGCAGCCGCTGAAGCCTGCCGCGAGAGTCCGACAAGTTTCCAATCAATGGAGGGGAAAGCGCCCATCATGCGAAGGTCAGCGCTGGCCGCGATCGCGGCCATCGGCTCCGCCAGCCTGTTTCTTTCGGGTTGCAGCAAGGCCGATGACAACACCAACGACAACGGCACCAAGTCGGCCGGGGCCAACGCCGCGACCAAGGGCGTCGTGAACGCGTCGGACAAGAAGGGCGGCACGGTCACCTACGAGATGTCCGACGTCCCGGACTCCTTCGACCCGGGCAACACGTACTACGCGTACATGTACAACCTCAGCCGGCTGTACGCCCGTCCGCTGATGACCTTCAAGCCCGGCCCGGGCGACGAGGGCAACACCCTGGTCCCGGACCTCGCGGCGAGCAAGGGCCAGCCGAGCGACGGCGGCAAGACCTGGACGTACAAGCTGCGTCCGGGCCTGAAGTACGAGGACGGCACGCCGATCACCGCGAAGGACGTCAAGTACGCCGTCGAGCGCTCCAACTTCGCGCGTGACGTGCTCTCCCTCGGCCCGAACTACTTCCAGCAGTTCATGGCCGACGGCGACAAGTACAAGGGCCCGTACAAGGACAAGAGCGACAAGGGCCTGTCCTCCATCGAGACCCCGGACGACACCACGATCGTCTTCCACCTGAAGCAGGCCTTCCAGGAGTTCGACTACCTGGTCGCCACCCCGCAGACGGCTCCGGTGCCGAAGGCGAAGGACACCGGCGTCGACTACGTCAAGCACATCGTGTCCTCCGGCTCGTACAAGTTCCAGAGCTACGAGGACGGCAAGCAGGCCGTGCTCGTGCGCAACGAGAACTGGGACCCGAAGACCGACCCGCTGCGCAAGCAGCTCCCGGACAAGATCGTCGTCAAGCTGAAGGTCAACCCGGAGACCATCGACCAGGACGTCGCGGCCGGCAACGCCATCGACCTGGTCGGCACCGGTGTCCAGGCCTCCACCCAGGCCGAGGTGCTCACCGACCCCGCCAAGAAGGCCAACACCGACAACACCTACGGCGGCCGTCTCGTCTACCTGGCGATCAACAGCAAGCTGAAGCCGTTCGACAAGCCCGAGTGCCGCAAGGCCGTGCAGTACGCCATCGACAAGGTCTCCGTGCAGACCGCCGAGGGCGGCCCGGTCCGCGGTGAGATCGCCTCCACCGTCCTGCCCCCGGACATCCCGGGCTACGCCAAGTCCGACGCCTACGCGACCAAGGACAACAAGGGCGACATCGCCAAGGCCAAGGACCAGCTGAAGGCCTGCGGCCAGACCTCGATCTCCACCAACATCACGGCCCGCTCGGACCGTCCGCAGGAGATCGACGCCGCCACGGCGATCATCAACTCGCTGAAGAAGGTCGGCATCAACGCCAGCCTCAAGCAGTACCCGTCGGGCAAGTACTTCACCGACTACGCGGGTGTGCCGAAGTTCATCGAGAAGCAGAACATCGGTCTGATGATGATGCAGTGGGGCGCCGACTGGCCCTCCGGCTACGGCTTCCTGCAGCAGATCCTGAACGGCAAGGCGATCAGCCAGTCCGGCAACACCAACCTGTCGCTGTACGACAACAAGGCCGTCAACGATCTGCTGGGCAAGGCGATCGCCACCCAGGACACCGGTGAGCGCAACAGCCTCTACACCGAGATCGACAAGAAGACCATGGACGACGCCGTCCTCGTCCCGCTGACCTACTTCAAGGTCCTGCTGGGCCGTCCGCAGAACTACACCAACCTGGTTTCCACGGCGGCCTTCAGCGGTCAGTACGACTACCTCAACATCGGCGTCGCGTCGAAGTAGCAGCCCCGGAAGGCAGGTGAAGGCATTGGTGCCCGCGGGCCTTACCGCCCGCGGGCACCAGCGCCGGCCCCCGTGATCTCGTACATCCTCCGCCGGACGTTCGCGGCAGTGATCCTGCTGCTGGTCGTCTCCGCGGTCACCTTCGCCATCTTCTTCCTGCTGCCGCGACTCGCCGGCCAGACGGCGGACCAGCTGGCACAGCAGTACATCGGCAAGAGCCCGTCGAAGGCGGACATCGCCGCGGTCAAGCACAACCTCGGTCTGGACCAGCCCGTCTACGTCCAGTACTGGCACTTCATCAAGGGGATCGTGGCCGGCGCCACGTACGACCTCGGACCGACCACGGTGCACTGCGACGCGCCGTGCTTCGGCTACTCCTTCAAGAACCACCAGGCGGTCTGGCCGGAGCTGACCTCCCGCATCCCGGTCACCGCCTCGCTGGCCGCGGGCGCCGCCGTGCTGTGGCTCCTGTCCGGTGTGGTGGTCGGCGTGATCTCCGCGCTGAAGCCGCGGTCGTTCTTCGACCGCCTCTTCATGGGCGTCGCGCTCGCCGGTGTCTCGCTGCCCATGTTCTTCACCGGCAAGCTGGCGCAGCTGCTCTTCACCGTGCAGATCCCGATCTTCGGGCGCACCTATGTCCCGCTCACGGAGAACCCGGCGCAGTGGGCCAACACCCTCTTCCTGGCCTGGTGTTCGCTCGCCCTGCTGTACTCCGCCATCTACGCGCGGCTGACCCGCTCGGGGATGCTGGAGACGATGAACGAGGACTTCATCCGCACCGCCCGGGCCAAGGGCCTGGTCGAGCGCCGGGTGGTGGTCAAGCACGGGCTGCGCTCCGCGCTCACCCCGATCATCACCGTCTTCGGCATGGACCTCGGTCTGCTGCTCGGCGGCGCCGTGATCACCGAGTCCGTGTTCTCGCTGCACGGCATCGGCGAGTACGCGGTGCAGGGCATCACCGACAACGACCTGCCCAAGATCCTCGGCGTGACCCTGCTCGCCGCCTTCTTCGTCGTGATCGCAAACCTTGTGGTGGACGTGCTCTACGCCGCCGCCGACCCGCGGGTGAGGCTCTCGTGACCGAACTCTCCAAGACCGGTGCCGCGGTGGGCGAGCCCGCCCCCGCCCGGCCCTCCGAAGCCTTCCTGGAGGTCCGCGACCTCAAGGTGCACTTCCCGACCGACGACGGCCTGGTCAAGTCCGTCGACGGGGTCAGCTTCTCGCTGGAGAAGGGCAAGACCCTCGCCATCGTGGGCGAGTCCGGCTCCGGCAAGTCGGTGACCTCGCTGGCCATCATGGGCCTGCACCGGCTCGGCCCGCGCGGCAAGAACGTCCGGATGTCCGGCGAGATCTGGCTGGACGGCAAGGAACTGGTCTCCGCCTCCCCGGACGAGGTGCGCAGGCTGCGCGGCCGGGAGATGGCGATGATCTTCCAGGACCCGCTGTCCGCGATGCACCCCTACTACAAGGTCGGCGACCAGATCGTCGAGGCCTACCGGGTGCACCACGACGTCAGCAAGAAGGTCGCCCGCGCCCGGGCCATCGAGATGCTCGACCGGGTCGGCATCCCGGAGCCCGCCAAGCGCGTCGACGGCTACCCGCACGAGTTCTCCGGCGGTATGCGCCAGCGCGCCATGATCGCCATGGCCCTGGTCAACAACCCCGAACTGCTCATCGCGGACGAGCCGACCACCGCCCTCGACGTGACCGTCCAGGCGCAGATCCTCGACCTGATCCGCGACCTGCAGAAGGAGTTCGGCTCCGCGGTCGTCATGATCACCCACGATCTCGGCGTGGTCGCCGAGATCGCCGACGAGGTCCTGGTGATGTACGGCGGCCGGTGCGTGGAACGCGGCCCGGCCGGCGAGGTCTTCGAGCAACCGCAGCACCCCTACACCTGGGGCCTGCTCGGCTCGATGCCCCGTATCGACCGGGAGACCTCCGAACGGCTCATCCCGGTCAAGGGCCAGCCGCCGAGCCTCATCAACGTCCCCTCGGGCTGCGCCTTCCACCCGCGCTGCCCGTACGCGGACATCCCCAAGGGGAACGTCACCCGCACGGTGCGCCCCGAGCTGGAGCAGGTGAGCACCGGGCACTGGTCCGCCTGCCACCTCCCGACCGAGGACCGCCAGCGGATCTGGACCGAAGAGATTGCGCCGAAGCTGTGAGTGAGACCAAGAAGACGGACGAGGCCGCGATCCCTCAGCAGACGTCGGCTTCCGAGGGCTCGGCGGACCGCGAGGTGCTGCTCAGGGTCGAGGGCCTGACCAAGCACTTCCCGATCAAGAAGGGCATCCTGCAGCGCCAGGTCGGCGCCGTGAAGGCCGTCGACGGCCTCGACTTCGAGGTGCGCAAGGGCGAGACCCTGGGCGTGGTCGGTGAGTCGGGCTGCGGCAAGTCGACCATGGGCCGGGTCATCACCCGCCTCCAGGACCCGACCGGCGGGAAGATCACCTTCGAGGGCCGGGACATCACGCGGCTGAGCACCGGGCAGATGCGCCCGCTGCGCCGCGACATCCAGATGATCTTCCAGGACCCGTACGGCTCCCTGAACCCCCGCCACACCATCGGCTCGATCGTCTCGGCGCCCTTCCGGCTCCAGGGCGTGGAGCCCGAGGGCGGGGTGAAGAAGGAGGTCCAGCGGCTGCTGTCCCTGGTCGGCCTCAGCCCCGAGCACTACAACCGCTACCCGCACGAGTTCTCCGGCGGTCAGCGCCAGCGCATCGGTATCGCCCGCGCGCTCGCCCTGAAGCCGAAGCTGGTGGTGGCGGACGAGCCGGTCTCCGCGCTGGACGTGTCGATCCAGGCGCAGGTCGTGAACCTCATGGACGACCTCCAGCAGGAGCTGGGCCTGACCTATGTGATCATCGCCCACGACCTCTCGGTGGTCCGGCACGTCTCGGACCGGATCGCGGTGATGTACCTCGGCAAGATCGTGGAGCTGGCCGACCGCACCTCGCTGTACGAGACGCCGATGCACCCGTACACCAAGGCGCTGATGTCGGCGGTGCCGGTGCCGGACCCCAAGCGCCGGGGGCAGAAGAACGAGCGCATCCTGCTGCGCGGTGACGTGCCGTCCCCGATCGCCCCGCCCTCCGGCTGCCGGTTCCACACCCGCTGCTGGAAGGCGACGGAGATCTGCCGGACGACCGAGCCGCGGCTCGTCGAGCTGAAGCCGGGCCAGCGGGTCGCCTGCCACCACCCGGAGAACTTCGCCGACCAGGCCCCGCAGGACACGGTCCTGTTGTCGGCGGCGAAGAAGGCGTCGGAGCTGGTCCCGGACGCGGCCGTCTCCGCCGGTCCGGCCGACGAGGCACCGGCTGCCGAGGAGGCACCGGCGGCCGAGGAGGCACCGGCGGCCGGCAAGGCACCGGCGGCCGGCAAGGCACCGGCGGCCGAGAAGGCGCCGGCCGCGAAGGGCACCGGCACCGCTTCCGGAGAGGCCCCCGAGGCGAGCGCCTCAGAAGAGGCCCCCGAGGCGACCGGCTCGGAGTCGGGCAAGGCGGCCGCGGCCGCCGAAGCCGTCGCCGAGGCCGCCGACACCGCCCCGGTTCCCGAAGCCGCCGAGGCCGCCGCGGCGGCGGAGGCGACGGAGGACAAGACCGGTCCCGGCGCGAAGTCCACGCCGAAGACGACCGGGAAGACCACCGGAAAGGCGCCCGGCAGGCCGTCGGCCGGGACCGGCTCCCCGGAGCCGTCCGACAAGTAGCGCATCACGACTGAGCGAAGTCATGCACCTGCCTGAACGGGGGAGTGCGGAGTCGTCCGTGTCCGACCACTGATCGGCACGCTCGAAAGGGGACGGCTCATGGCACTCTCCCGTTCGGCACGTCTCGGGGTCCTTCGACACCTGGCTGTTCACGCCAGGGAAACCTGCCTTCTGACCTGGGTTTGTAAGGTTCAGGCGCCCTGGCAGGAGAGAATGTCAGGGTGCAGCTCCAGCAACTCTTCAGCCCCTCCGTCCAGCACACGCTGGATCTGATCGGGATCTTCGTGTTCGCGATCTCCGGCGCCCTGCTGGCCGTGCGGAAGAACTTCGACGTGTTCGGCATCGCCGTGCTCGCCGAGGTCACCGCGCTGGGCGGCGGGCTGTTCCGTGACCTGGTCATCGGGGCCGTACCCCCGGCGGCCTTCACGGACCTCGGGTACTTCGTGACCCCGCTGCTCGCCGCGCTCGTCGTCTTCTTCCTGCACCCGCACGTGGAGCGCATCCAGGCGGCGGTGCTGGTCTTCGACGCGGCCGGCCTCGGCCTGTTCTGCGTCAGCGGCACGATGAAGGCGTACAGCTACGGTCTCGGCCTGACCGCGTCGGCGACGCTGGGCCTGGCCACCGCCGTGGGCGGCGGTGTGCTGCGGGACGTGCTGGCCAACGAGGTGCCCTCGCTGCTGCGCTGGGACCGCGACCTGTACGCGGTCCCGGCGATCGTCGGCTCCGCGATGGTGGTGCTGTGCATCCGCTACGACATCCTCACCCCGCTCACCAGCGGCTTCGCGGCCCTCACGGCGTTCGTGCTGCGCCTGCTCGCGATGCGGCTGCACTGGCGGGCGCCGCGGGCGTGGAACCGGCGCTCGACGGTGACGGAGGAGTAGCGGCTCCGGCCGCGGGGGTGTCCCGCCCCTCGGCGGGGCTCCGGCCCAGCTGGAGGGTCAGCCAGCGGAAGACGGTGGTGACCTGCGGGCGCCACAGCGCCATGGTGTGCCCGCCCGCGCTGCGCGGCAGGAAGTCCACGCGCACGGTGGTGGGGGCCGCGGCGGCCGATTTCAGCGCCAGGCCCGCCTGGTAGCCGTCGCCGGACTGGCCGGAGAGGTACAGCGCGACCGGCGGCGGTGTGGCCGCCTTGCGCAGCAGCAGGCAGGGGTTGTTCGCGGCGCGCAGGGCCGGGGTCCGGGCGGCGAGGGAGTCGCGCTCGCCGATCGGGTCGTTGTAGCCGGACATGCCCACCGCGGCCCGGTACCGGTCGGGGTGGGCCACGGCCAGCTTGACCGCGCAGTGCGCGCCCGCCGAGTACCCGGCCACCGCCCAGCCGCGCGGCGCTGGCTGGACCCGGAAGTTGTCCATGACCATCTTGGGCACGTCGACGCTGAGCCAGCTGTCGGCGTTGACCTGCCCGGGGATGTTGGCGCAGCCGGTGTCCACGCCGGGCAGCAGATTGGTGCGCGGGGCGACCAGGACGAACGGCGCCACCCGGCCGTCGCGCATCAGCGGCAGCAGCTGCTCGGGGGCGCGCAGCGACCCGAACCAGGCCTTCGCCGAGCCCGGGTAGCCCGGCAGCAGCTCCACCACCGGGAACGTGTGGTGCCGGTAGGCCGGGTCGTCGTACTGCGGCGGCAGCCAGACGTAGACCTCGGCGTTCACCCCGGAGACGCGGCCCTTGAGCCGGGTGACGCGCACGGGGCCGGCCGCGCGCATGCCGGACCCGCCGACGGGCCGGAAGGTCTGCCGGACCCTGGGCAGCCGCTGCACCGAGATGCCTCCGGTGCCGTCCCGGCCGAGGTCGGCGGCCCGCTGTACGTGGTTGCCGGTGCCGAGCAGGTCGGCCCAGGTGTCGTACAGGTTGTTCTGGTTGTTGACCAGCACGAAGACAAGCGTGACGGCCGTGCCCTGGGCGAACAGCAGCATCAGTACGCGGGCCGCCGCCCGCAGTGGTCTGGGTCCGCGCAGCCGCGACCACAGCACGAGGGGCAGTATGAGGGCGACCACGCACAGCACGAGGGTGGTGCAGAGGAACGGAGTCCCGGTGAGGCTCATGTCCTCATAGAGGGGATTCCGGGGGAGTGGGTTGTGGGACGTGTCCGGACACGTGCCCAGAAAATGCCCGGTCCTCATCCGGAGAAGAGATCACACGAGGTCCGCACAAGGAAAGCTACCGCTTAGTATTTTCATGTTGTAGCGTTTCGCGCATGGCAGAAGCAGCTACCGTCCCCGCCTCGCCGGCCGCGATCGGCGACAGCGAGTTCGACCGCGACACCACGGTCACCCGGCGCGAGCCCGGCGTCTACGACATCGACCTCTCGGCAGGCTGGACCATCATCAGCGCCGTCAACGGCGGCTATCTGCTCGCCGTGCTCGGCCGGGCGCTCGCGGACACCCTCCCGCACCCGGACCCCTTCTCCATCACCGCCCACTACCTGACCGCCTCGCGGCCCGGTCCGGCGGTCGTCCGCACCGAGACCGTCCGCACCGGCCGCACCCTCTCCACCGGCCAGGCCTCGCTCTTCCAGTACGACGACGAGGGCAACGAGGTCGAACGCATCCGCGTCCTCGCCTCCTACGGCGACCTCGCCGCCCTCCCCGACGACGTCCGTACGGCGGCCACCCCGCCCCCGATCCCCCCGCTGGAGCGGTGCCTCGGCCCCGAGGACGGCCCGGCCCCGATCGACGGCAGCAACGCCATCGCCGACCGGCTGATGATCAAGCTGGACCCTGCCACCGCCGGCTGGGCCCTCGGCGCCCCCTCCGGCCAGGGCGAGATGCGCGCCTGGTTCGGCCTCGCCGACGGCCGCGACGCCGACCCGCTCTCGCTGCTCCTCGCCGTGGACGCCCTGCCGCCCACCGCCTTCGAGCTGGGCCTCACGGGCTGGGTGCCGACCGTGGAACTCACCGTCCATGTGCGTCAGCGCCCGGCCCCCGGCCCGCTGCGGGTCGCGATCACCACCCGCAACCTGGCCGGCGGCTTCCTGGAGGAGGACGCCGAGGTCTGGGACAGCGCGGACCGGCTGGTCGCGCAGTCCCGCCAGCTGGCCCGGGTCAGGCTCGGCTGAGCGGCACACGCCCCAGCCAGGCCGCCAGCCGCTCGTAGGGTCCGGCCCCCTCGGGGGCCGGCATCGGCGCGCCGAAGGGGCGGCCCTCCCTGGGCTCCTCGGGCAGCGCCTCCCGCGCTACGGCCAGCGCGAACTCGGCCGGCTCCGGGTCGAGCGCGAGGGGCCGGCCGACCGCCTCGGACAGGTCCCAGGTGTGCGCCACGATCTCCATGACGTACGCCGACAGGGCGGCCCGCCCGGAGATCTCGCCCCAGGGGACGGTCACCGACGACGCCATCCGCTCGTCGCTCGCCCAGGCCTTCAGCGCGAGCTCCCGGGCCTCGTCGTAGGCCTTCGCCCAGCCGTCGTCGGGCACGCCGGGGGCGGTCATCGGCTCGCCCTGCCCGTCACCGGCCTCGCCGACGACGGCTACCCGGCGGGTGCCGCCGACGATATGGCCGAGCAGCGCGCGCACGTCGTACTCGGTACAGGGGGTGGGGGCGGTCAGCTGCTCGGGGCGCACGGTCCGGATGAGCCGGGCCGCCTGGGCGGTGGCGCGGGCGTACAGCGGACGGGGGTCGGTGGTCATGACGGGCCTTTCCTCGGGTGGGTGGACCGCGCCCGCGGTGGCGGCGCGGGCGTCCGGGCGCGGGGCCTGCCGCACCGGGGCGGTTCGGGACCACGCTCCACCGGAAACCTGACATCCGCCGTCATGTTTGCCACGGTCGTCCGCCCGGCGGCACCCTGGCGCGGTGAAGTCCGACCGGCTGCTGTCGATCCTGCTGCTCCTGCAGACCCGGGGCCGGGTCCCCGCGCCCGAGCTCGCCGAGCGGCTGGAGGTGTCGGTGCGCACCATCTACCGGGACGTCGAGGCGCTGTCCGCCGCCGGGGTCCCGGTCTACGCCGAGCGCGGCCGGCACGGCGGCATCGGACTCCTCGCCGGCTTCCGCACCGACGTCACGGGGCTGACCGCCGACGAGTCCCGGGCCCTGTTCGTGCTCGCCGCGCAGGGCGCCCACGCCGCGCTCGGCCTGGACGCGGCCCTCGCCTCGGCCCTGCGCAAGGTCATGGCCGCGTTGCCGGCGCCGCACCGCCCCGCCGCCGAGGTGACCAGTCGCCGGGTGCTGGTCGACGCCACCCGCTGGAAGAGCGGCCCGGAGCAGGCCGCCGACCTCGCGGTGCTCCAGGACGCGGTCTTCTCCGACCGGCGGCTGAGGCTGCGCTACCGGCACAGCGGGGAGCGCCAGGCACGCACGTACACCGTCGATCCGTACGGTCTCGTGGCCAAGGCCGGCGTCTGGTACCTGGTCGCCGACCGGCGCGGCCGGCCCCGGCTGTTCCGCGCCGACCGGGTGCGTTCGGCCCGGCTGCTGGACGAGCCCGTACGGCGCCGGCCCGGCGTGGAACTCGCCGACGTCTGGGAGGGGTTGCGGCGGCGGGTGGAGGAACGGGACGCCGGGGTGGAGGTCACCGTGCGGGTCCCGCGCGAACTGGCCGACATGTTCCGGCGGATCACGGCCGCCCAGCTGACGGCACCCCCCGAGGACGACGGCGAGGGTGCGTGGGTCACCGCGCGGCTGGCCTACCCGACGCTCCGGGCGGTCCGCCAACTCCTCGCGTTCTCCGACCGGGTGGAGATCGTGGACCCGCCCGAGGCGCGTGCGGAACTGGTCGGAGGGGCACGTTCGGTGCTGGCGCTGTACGGGGCGGCGGGGGCGGCGGGGGAGGACTGAACGGGGAGGTGCCGCAAGGCGGCGGGGCCGACTGGACCGGGCCGTGCCGTGAGGCGGCGGTGGGCGAGGGCTGAACAGGGCCGGTGCGCGGGGTGGTTCAGTCCAGCCAGTGGGAGCGGCCGAGGGTGATGAGCCGCAGCTGGCGGGTGGCGAGCCGGGTCACCCGCTCCCGCTCGTCCTCGGGGGCCTCCAACGCCTCCAGGAACAGCGAGGCGGTGATGAGCATCTGGTCGACGTAGAGGTGCGCGAGCATCAGCAGGTCGTCCTCGCTCCAGCCCTCGGCCTCCCGGTCCTTGGCCAGCTCGGCCCTCACCTCCTCGGCGAACCGGTGCAGCTGGGCCCGGATGGCCTCCCGCACGGGCTGGACGCCGCCGTGCCGTTCGCGGGCGATGAAACGGACGTGCGCGGGGTACTCGGCCACATGACGGGCGATCAGCTCGACGGCGCGCGCGATGCGTTCGGCGCTGTCACCCGTCGTGGACACCGTCGTCCGCACCATCGGATGCAGGCTGCCCAGCGCCTCGTCGACCAGGGCCACCCCGAGGTCGGCGGTCGAGCGGAAGTGCCGGTAGAAGGCGGTCGGGGCGACCCCGACGGCCCGGGTCACCTCGCGCAGACCCAGGCTGCTCAGGCTCTGCTCCTCCAGCAGGGCGAGCGCCGCGTCGAGGAACGCCTGCCTGGTCTTCTGCTTCTGGGCCTGCCGGATGCCGAGGGTGTGACTCATGTCATCCAGTTAACAACTGTTCTCCGGAATTGGAAAGCCGCGGGAAGCGCTAGACTCGAAGTCAGTGAACAACTGTTACTACAACTGTTCACCCAAACTTCACACCGGCTGAACACGAGGCATATCGGAGGGGGGATTCGATCCCATGCTGTTCCTCGTCGCCGCGCTCATGCTGCTCGGAGTGGCTCTCGGCACCGTGGCCCACGTGCCGCCGGCCGTCAGCGCCGTCCTGGCCGCCGTCATCGCCGTCTGGCTCGGCGTCTTCGCACTGCGCGAACGCCACGGCCGCCGCCGCACGTCGTCGCACTGACCGTCGCGCAGTACGCCGTCCCACCGAACGTCGCGCAGTTTCGGGAGCTGAGCACCATGCACCTCACCGCACCGGCCGGCACCGGCCGCACCGACACCCGTCCGCGCCCGAGGGACGCCGACGGCATGGCCGTCGCGTCCTTCATCCTCGGACTCCTCGGCCTGCTCGTCCTCAACCTCTTCCTCGGCCCGGTCGCCATCGTCCTCGCCGTGGCCGCCCTCTGGCGCGGCACGGCCCGCCGGGGCCGCGCCTGGCTGGGCCTCACCCTGGGCGTCGCCGACCTGGTCGTCCTGGTCGCGGCGATGGAGGCCACGGGGACGGTGTCCTGGAGCCTGTGAGGAACGGGACTCCCCGGGACTCCCGCTGCCGGGACTCCCGCCACCCCCTCCCCGCCCGGCCGGCGCCGGGCGGGCGCGGGCCGGCCTCCTCGCGGCCCGGGCCGGCCGCGGGGGAGCCGTAGAATCGGCCTCACCATGGCTTACCTCGACCACGCCGCGACCACCCCGATGCTGCCGGAGGCGGCAGAGGCGCTCACCGCCCAGCTGAGCATCACGGGCAACGCCTCCTCCCTCCACGCGTCCGGCCGGCAGGCCCGCCGTACGGTCGAGGAAGCCCGCGAAACCCTCGCGGAAGCGCTCGGCGCCCGTCCCAGCGAGGTCGTGTTCACCTCGGGCGGCACCGAGGCCGACAACCTCGCCGTCAAGGGCCTGTACTGGTCCCGCGTCGCCGCCGACCCCGCCCGCACCCGCGTCCTCGCCAGCCCCGTCGAGCACCACGCCGTCCTCGACGCCGTGCACTGGCTCGGCGAGCACGAGGGCGCCACCATCGAGTACCTCCCCGTCGACGGCTACGGCCGCGTCCACCCCGAGGCGCTGCGCGAGGCCATCGCCCGCGACCCCGGCGACGTCGCGCTGGCCACCGTGATGTGGGCCAACAACGAGATCGGCACGATCATGCCGGTCCGTGAACTCGCCGACGTCGCCGCCGAGTTCGGTGTCCCGCTGCACGCCGACGCGGTCCAGGCCGTCGGACAGGTCCCCGTCGACTTCGCCGCCTCCGGCCTCGCCGCCATGACCGTCTCCGGCCACAAGATCGGCGGCCCGTACGGCATCGGCGCCCTGCTCCTGGGCCGTGAGTACACCCCCGTACCCGTCCTGCACGGCGGCGGCCAGGAGCGGCATGTCCGCTCCGGCACCCTCGACGTGCCCGCCGTCGCCTCCTTCGCCGTCGCCGGCCGGCTCGCCGCCGAGCGGCGGGAGCGGTTCGCGCGGGAGGTCGGCGGCCTGCGGGACCGGCTGGTCGATGCCGTGCGCGGTGCCGTACCGGACGCGATCCTCGGCGGCGACCCGGCGCCCGGGGGCCGGCTCCCCGCCAACGCGCACTTCACCTTCCCCGGCTGCGAGGGCGACTCCCTGCTGCTCCTGCTGGACGCCCAGGGCATCGAGTGCTCCACCGGCTCCGCCTGCACCGCGGGCGTCGCCCAGCCCAGCCATGTCCTGCTCGCCACCGGCACCGACCCGGACCTGGCCCGCGGCACCCTGCGCTTCTCCCTCGGCCACACCTCCACCGAGGCGGACGTCGAGGCCGTGGCGAAGGCGATCGGTCCAGCGGTGGAACGCGCCCGCGCGGCCGGGCTCACCTAGCCGTATCGCCCTGTGGGGCCGGGGGCGCGGCCGGCGGGGGCTTGGGGCGCTCGTCGCCGACCAGGCGCAGGTACCGCTCCCAGTCCCAGAACCGCCCCGGGTCCGTGTGGTCGGTGCCCGGCACCTGGTGGTGCCCGATGATGTGCTCGCGGTCCACGGGGATGCCGTACCGCCCGCATACCGCGGCCGTCAGCCGGGCCGACGCCGCGTACAGGGCGTCCGTGAAGGACGCCGGGTCCTCCACGAAGCCCTCGTGCTCGATGCCGACACTGCGTTCGTTGTACTGCCGGTTGCCCGCGTGGAAGGCCACGTCCAGCTCGCGGATCAGCTGGGTGATCCGCCCGTCGGCCCGCACGATGTAGTGCGCCGCCGCCCCGTGTCCGGGGTCCTGGAAGGCCCGCACCGCCGACGCGTACCCGCCCTGGGTGACATGGACGACCACCCGGTCCACCGGGTAGTCGGCCGGCCGGTCCGCCCGCCGGTAGTTCGCCGCCGAGGCCGCCACCCAGCGCGCCCCCCGGAAGTCCACCGCGCCCGTCACCCGCGGCTTGTCCACCCCGGGCAGCCGCCACCACGACCGGGACAGCTCCTGGCGGGCCAGCAGCGCCGTGCCCACGGCCGCCGCGACCCCGCCCACCAGCAGGGCCCGCCGCCCCGGCCGCCGGTCCCCGTCACCCGCCGGCGGCCCGGTGCCCGCCCCCGCCGCCGAACCCGTCGTCGCCCCCATGTGACCGTCAACGGACGGCCGGTCGGCCAGGTTCCCGCGTCCCCGTAACCCCGGTTCCCGCGCCCCGTACCCTGGAAGGGTTATGACTGACACCCCGCAGCGCACCCGCCCCCTCCGCGTCCTCGCCGCCATGTCCGGCGGAGTGGACTCCGCCGTCGCCGCCGCGCGTGCCGCGGAGGCAGGCCACGACGTCACCGGCGTCCACCTCGCGCTCTCCGCGAACCCGCAGTCCTTCCGAACCGGCGCGCGGGGCTGTTGCACCATCGAGGACTCGCGCGACGCCCGCCGCGCGGCCGACGTCATCGGCATCCCGTTCTACGTCTGGGACCTCGCCGACCGCTTCCGCGAGGACGTCGTGGAGGACTTCGTCGCCGAGTACGAGGCCGGCCGCACCCCGAACCCGTGCCTGCGCTGCAACGAGAAGATCAAGTTCGCGGCGCTCCTGGACAAGGCGCTGGCCCTCGGCTTCGACGCCGTGTGCACCGGCCACTACGCCAAGGTGATCGTGAAGGAGGACGGCTCCCGCGAGCTGCACCGCGCCTCCGACATGGCCAAGGACCAGTCGTACGTCCTCGGCGTGCTGGACGACAGGCAGCTCGCGCACGCGATGTTCCCGCTCGGCGACACGGTCACCACCAAGGAGGAGATCCGCGCGGAGGCCGAGCGCCGGGGCCTGGCCGTGGCCAAGAAGCCCGACTCGCACGACATCTGCTTCATCGCCGACGGCGACACCCAGGGCTTCCTGGCCCGCCGCCTCGGCAAGGCCGAGGGCGACATCGTGGACGAGTCCGGCAGCAAGCTGGGCACCCACGAGGGCGCCTACGGCTTCACCATCGGCCAGCGCAAGGGCCTCAGGATCGGCACCCCGGCCCCGGACGGCAAGCCGCGCTACGTCCTGGACATCTCCCCGGTCACCAACACGGTCACCGTCGGCCCGGCCGAGGCCCTGGACGTCACCGCCCTCACCGCGATCAGGCCCCGCTGGTGCGGCACCGCCCCCACCGGCCCCGGCACCTACACCGCCCAGCTGCGCGCGCACGGCGGCGAGACCGAGGTGAGCGCCGAACTCGTGGCCGGCGAGCTGCGCGTGACCTTCACCGAGCCGGTCCGCGGCGTCGCCCCCGGCCAGGCGATCGTGCTCTACGACGGCACGCGCGTGGTGGGGTCGGCGACGATCGCGTCCACCACGCGCGCGACGGCGACGGTCTGACCCGCACGGGCCACCCCGTTCGCCAAGGCCGCGGCCCTACCCCGCGAAGAAGTCCGCCAGCACCGGCCCCAGCACGTCCGGCTCCACCATGTGGGTCTGGCCGGGCAGGACGCGGTACGTGCCCCGCGGCACCGCCTCCGCGACCGCCTGGCCGGCCCGGTGCATCCACTCCGGGCTCGCGCCGCCCGCGATCGCGAGGACGGGCACGGCGATCGCGGCGAGCCGGTCCCCGGGGAGCAGGCCGTCGGCCATGACCGCGTCGTCGTGGGCGAGGCTGGGCGCGAGGGCCTCCATGCCGGCCCACATCGGGGACTGGCGGGCGCGCCGGATCACCTCCTCGCCGAGGCCGGTCTGGCGCAGGAACAGCTCCACCGCGTCGCCGCGCCGACCCTCGGCCAGCGCCTCGGCCAGCCGCTCCTTGTAGGCCGCCTCGCGCGCGGCGCCGTCCGCCAGATGGTCGGCGTACGGCACCTCGTACACCGCCGCCCGGGTCGCCGGCACCCCGTCCGCCGCCGCGCGCAGGACCAGCGCGCCGCCCGAGGAGACGCCGAACAGTGCCGCGTCGCCGCCCACGGCGTCGATCAGCGCGGCCAGGTCCTCCACCTCGCGGTCGACCGCGTACGGCGCCGTGTCGCCGCTCTCGCCGCGGCCCCGGCGGTCGTAGACGACGGCCGTACAGCGCTTCGCGAGACGCTCGGCCAGGGGCAGCACGGTGCCGCCGGTGGACATCGCGCCGCTCACCAGGATCACCGTGGGCCCCCGGCCGGTCACGTGGTACGCGAGCGAGGTGCCGTCGCGGGAAGTCGTCTTCTTGTCCATGCCCGTGCAGACTGCCGCACGGCCGCCCGCTCACCGGTCACGACACGGCGATACCGGGGGTGGTCATGAGACCTCGGTGTCGTAGAAGCAGTAGTGGTCCTTGAGCTCGGCCACGTCGGCCCTGGGCTCGGGGTACGCCCAGACGAGGTCGGCCGCGTCCGGCAGCGACCAGTAGGACGCCGTGCCCTTGTAGGGGCAGACGGTGTGCGTGTCGGAGGGGGTCAGCAGATCGAGGCGTACGTCCTCGGCGGGGATGTAGTACCGCACCGGACAGCCCGTCTCGCGCACCTCCAGCGGACGGTCGGTCTCCGCGAGCACCTGGTCACCGTGCACCGCGCGCACGTGCCGCTCGCTCTTGTGGATCGTGATCGTGTGTCCATCGGCCATACCGGAACAGCGCCGGGCGGCCCGCGCTTCTTCCCGCGCGGCGCGGGCACCGTACGGTATAGGCCATGAACATCTGCGTCTTCCTGTCCGCCGCCGACCTCGACGAGCGCTACACGCGCCCCGCGCGCGAGTTCGCGGAACTGATCGGCAAGGCCGGTCACACCCTGGTCTGGGGCGGCTCCGACAGCGGTCTGATGAAGGTGGTCGCCGACGGTGTGCAGGAGGCGGGCGGCAGGCTGCTGGGCGTCTCCGTGGAGTTCCTGGCGAACAAGGCGCGGCCCGGCGCCGACGAGATGATCATCGCGGGCGACCTCGCCGAGCGCAAGAAGCTGCTGCTGGAGAAGGCCGACGCCGTGGTGATCATGGTGGGCGGCACCGGCACCCTGGACGAGGCCACCGAGATCCTGGAGCTGAAGAAGCACGGCCGCACCCACAAGCCGGTCGTGCTGCTGAACACGGCCGGCTTCTACGACGGCCTGCGCGAGCAGTTCCGCCGCATGGAGGCCGAGGGCTTCCTGCCCCGCCCGCTGGCCGAGCTGGTCTTCTTCGCCGACGAGCCCGCCGGGGCCCTGGCCTACCTGGAGGAGCAGCTCGCCGGGCACTGATGCGAGCATGGGGCCCATGGCTACTCATGTGATCACCGGGGCCGGTTCCGGCATCGGCGCGGCCGTGGCCCGCCGGCTGCACGCGCGCGGGGACGACCTCGTGCTGCACGCGCGCGACGCGGGCCGCGCCAAGGAGCTCGCGGCCGGCTTCCCCGGCGCCCGCACCCTGGTCGGCGACCTCGCCGACCCGGACAGGCTGTCCTGGGCGTTCTCCCACCAGTCGCTCCCGGACCGGGTGGACTCCCTGCTGCACATCGCCGGGGTCGTCGAGCTGGGCCAGGTCGGCGACCTCACCCCGAAGTCCTGGCACCACCAGATGAACGTCAACCTGATCGCCCCGGCCGAGCTGACCCGGCACTTCCTGCCGCAGCTGCGGGCGGCCCGCGGTCATGTGATCTTCGTCAACTCCGGCGCCGGCCTGAGCGCCGGTGCCGGCTGGTCCGGCTACGCCGCCTCCAAGCACGGCCTCAAGGCCCTCGCCGACGCCCTGCGCCAGGAGGAGCACGCGAGCGGCGTCCGCGTCACCTCGGTCTACCCCGGCCGCACCGCCAGCCCCATGCAGGCCAAGGTGCACCAGCAGGAGGGCAAGGAGTACGACCCGGAGAAGTGGATCGACCCCGAGTCGGTCGCCACGACCATCCTGATGGCCCTGGACCTGCCCCGGGACGCGGAGGTCCACGACCTGTCGGTCCGCCCGGGGCGCTGACCCGGCCCCGGGCCCGTACCACTCGGCGCGCCGGGTTCCGTAGGCTTCCCTGGTGAGCGAAAACAGCCAGTTCAGGTTCCCGGGAGCCACCGGCGTCGGCTCCCTGCCCGGCACCGACGCGCGGGAGGCCGCCAAGACCGCCACCGGCAGCTTCGAGGACTTCCCGTTCCTCGCGGAGCTGCCCGCGCGCGGGCCCGGCGCCGACATGATCGGCCGGACCGCCGGGATGCTGGTCGAGCTGTACGCGCGCGTGGAGCCCAGCGGCTGGCGGATCGGGGACCGGCCCGGCCGGGACACCCGGCGGGCGCGGTCCTGGCTGGTGGAGGACCTGGACGCCCTGGAGGAGTTCACCCAGGGCTACGCGGGCGATCTGAAGGTGCAGGCGGTCGGGCCGTGGACGCTGGCCGCCGCGCTGGAGCTGCGCAACGGCGAGGCCGCCCTGTCGGACCCCGGCGCCTGCCGGGACCTGGCCGCCTCGCTCGCCGAGGGGCTGCGGCTGCACCTGGCCGAGGTGCGGCGGCGCGTCCCGGGCGCCCGCCTCGTCCTCCAGCTCGACGAGCCCTCCCTGACCGCCGTACTGCGCGGACAGGTCCGCACCGCCAGCGGCTACCGCACCCACCGCGCCGTGGACCGGCAGGTCGTGGAGGCCACGCTGCGGAACGTCGTCGCGGCGCACGGCGGGCCCGTGATCGTGCACTCCTGCGCCCCGGACGTCCCGTTCGCGCTGCTGCGGCGGGCCGGTGCGGCAGCCGTCTCCTTCGACGCCGCGCTGCTCACCGAGCGTGACGACGACCTGATCGGCGAGGCCGTCGAGGCGGGGACCCGGCTGTTCGCCGGTGTCGTACCGGGCACGGACGGCCCGTTGTCAGACCCTGCCGGTAGCGTCATGGGTGTCAGGACGCTGTGGCGCAGGCTGGGGCTGCATCCGGGGTTGCTCGCGGAGGCGGTCACGGTGACTCCGGCGTGCGGTCTGGCGGGCGCTTCCCCCGCCTACGCGCGCCGGGCGCTCGCCCACTGCGTCCAGGCGGCGAGATCCCTCGCGGACAACCCTGAGTAACGGAGGACAACACGGTGGCCGGCGACAAGCAAGCGGAGACGACAGCGGTGCCCGCCGAGGCCCGCGAGACCCACGCGCGGCTGGCGGAGCAGATCGAGGAGCACCGCTTCCGGTACTACGTGAAGGACGCTCCCGTCGTCAGCGACGCGGAGTTCGACCGGCTCCTGAAGTCCCTGGAGGAGCTGGAGGAGCGGTATCCGGAGCTGCGCACCCCGGACTCGCCCACCCAGAAGGTCGCGGGGTCCTACGAGACGGAGTTCACCGCCGTCGAGCACCGCCAGCGGATGCTGTCGCTGGACAACACGTTCAACGACGAGGAGCTGGCCGCCTGGGCCGACCGCATCGCGCGGGAACTGGGCGACCAGACGTACCACTTCCTGTGCGAGCTGAAGGTGGACGGCCTCGCGGTCAACCTCACCTACGAGAAGGGCCGGCTGACCCGCGCGGCCACCCGTGGCGACGGCCGCACCGGCGAGGACATCACGCCGAACGTCCGCACCATCGCGGAGATCCCCGACCGCCTCGGCGGCGAGGAGGTGCCCGACCTGGTGGAGATCCGCGGGGAGGTCTACTTCCCGATGGAGAAGTTCCTCGAACTGAACGAACGCCTGGTCGCGGCCGGCGACAAGCCGTTCGCCAACCCCCGCAACGCCGCCGCCGGTTCGCTGCGCCAGAAGGACCCGAGAGTCACCGCGACCCGCCCGCTGCACATGGTGGTCCACGGCATCGGCGCCCTGGAGGGCTTCACCGGCCCGACCCGGCTCTCCCAGGCGTACGACCTGCTGAAGACCTGGGGCCTGCCCACCTCCCCGCACAACCGGGTGGTCGACGGCCTGGACGGGGTGCGCGAGTTCATCGCGCACTACGGCGAGAACCGGCACTCCGTCGAGCACGAGATCGACGGTGTCGTGGTCAAGCTGGACGAGATCCGCCTCCAGGGGCGGCTCGGCTCCACCGCGCGGGCGCCCCGCTGGGCGATCGCCTACAAGTACGCGCCGGAGGAGGTCAACACCAAGCTGGTCGACATCAAGGTGGGCGTCGGCCGCACCGGCCGGGTCACGCCGTACGCCCAGGTGGAGCCGGTCACGGTCGCGGGCAGCGAGGTGGAGTTCGCCACCCTGCACAACCAGGAGGTCGTCAAGGCCAAGGGCGTCCTCATCGGGGACACCGTGGTGCTGCGCAAGGCCGGTGACGTCATCCCGGAGATCCTCGGCCCGGTGGTGGACCTGCGGGACGGCGGCGAGCGGGAGTTCGTGATGCCGGCCGAGTGCCCGGAGTGCGGTACGCCGCTGCGGCCGATGAAGGAGGGCGACGTCGACCTGCGCTGCCCGAACGCCCGGACCTGCCCGGCCCAGTTGCGCGAGCGGGTGTCGTATCTGGCGGGCCGCGAGTGCCTGGACATCGAGCACTTCGGCGCGGTGGCCGCCGCCGCGCTGACCCGGCCGCTGGAGCCGGCCGACCCGCCGCTGGTGGACGAGGGCGACCTGTTCGACCTGACGGTGGAGAAGCTGCTGCCCATCAAGGCCCATGTGCTGGACCCGGACAGCGGACTGCCCAAGCGTGACCCCAAGACCGGTGAGGAGAAGGTCGTCACCGTCTTCGCCAACCAGAAGGGCGAGCCGAAGAAGAACACCCTCGCCCTGCTGGCGAACATCGAGGCGGCCAAGTCCCGTCCGCTGGCCCGCTTCCTGAACGGGCTGTCCATCCGGCACGTGGGCCCGGTCGCCGCGCAGGCCCTCGCCCGCGAGTTCCGCTCCGTCGACCGCATCGAGCAGGCGACCGAGGAGGAGCTGGCGGCCACCGACGGCGTCGGCCCGATCATCGCCGCCGCGCTCAAGGAGTGGTTCGCCGAGGACTGGCACCGCGAGATCGTCCGCAAGTGGAAGGCGGCCGGGGTGCCGCTGGAGGACGAGGCGTCCGGCGAGGACGAGGGGCCGCGCCCGCTGGAGGGGCTCACGGTCGTCGTCACCGGCACGCTGGAGCACCACACCCGGGACGGCGCCAAGGAGGCACTGCAGGGCCGGGGCGCCAAGGTGACCGGTTCCGTTTCGAAGAAGACCTCATTCGTCGTTGTGGGTGACAACCCCGGATCGAAATACGACAAGGCCATGCAGTTGAAGGTCCCCGTCCTGAATGAGGACGGTTTCGGCGTCCTGTTGGAGCAGGGCCCCGAAGCGGCGGCGGAAGTCGCGCTTTCGACCGAGGAGTAGCGGTTGAAGGCCACCCGATCGGCGCATATCAGTTGCATACGGGTGGCCCGGGCACATTCGGGCAACCGTCGGAGACCGCTGCCCGTGGAAGCCTTCCGCGGCCTACTGTTGAGGTGTGCGCCCGCCGTGCCCAGTGGCGGCCGGGGCATCTCCGTGCCCTCGACAGGCCCGGGGAGGGTTTCTTCGACGCGGAGCCGCTGATGGTTGTCGGTCATCGGGCCGCGTGGCGTGGGCACCGCCGGCTGTGAGAGGGACGGGAATGGAACCGACCGAGAGCGTCGCCCCGGACTCACGGCTGCGCCCGCGCCGCCGTGCGGGCGGCTGGCGCCGGAACCGGTGGACCGAGCGGGCCGGAGGCCGTACGGGAGTGCGGCCGCGCCCCGTCACCCCGCGCCCCGCCGGCCCGTGCGCGGCCACCGAGCCCGCCGCCCCGCTGCCGCCGGCCGTCGAAGCCGCCCCCGGCCTGGCCGGCGCCGACACCCACCCGTCCTGGCCGGCGTTGCCCGCGGCCGTCGTCGCCGCCGCGGGACTCACCCTGGGCACCGGGTTCTACCGCGCCTGCGTCGGCCACCACGCCCTCTTCCCGCAAGGCACGGTCGGCTGGGCGCTGGCCCTGCTCACCGGCGTCATCGTCGGCCACCTCGTGATGCTGGGCCGCGCCCGCTGGTGGGGCGGCACCGGATCGGGCGCCGCCCTCACCCTCGCCGTCCTGCTGCTGTACGGCTGGGTGCCCGCCGGACTGGTCAGCCTCACCGTCGTCGTCCTGGTCGGCATCGCCCGCCGGCACCGCTGGCGCCAAGGGGTGCTGCACGGCGCGGTGGACATCCTCGGCATCGGCGTCGGCGCCCTGCTGCTCGGCGCGTTCGGCCGGGTCCCGAGCGTCGAGGCCCCCTGGCGGCCCGACAACTGGAGCATCGCCACCGCCCCCGAGGTCGCCCTGGTCGCGGTCGCCTACCTCACCGTCAGCCGCGGCCTGCTGTGGTACCTGAACGCGCCGCGCGACGGCGGGCTGCCCACCATCGCCCGCACCGCCCTGGTCAGACAGGGGCTGGTCGCCGTCGCGCTGCTCGGCATCGCGCCGCTGCTGTGCGTCGTCGCCGACGCCGAGCCGATCCTGCTCCCGCTCTTCGCCATCCCGCTCATCGCCCTGGACTCCACGCTGTGGATGGCCCGCGCCCGCGCCGAGGAGCAGCTGCGCGACCCGCTGACCGGGCTGCCCAACCGGCAGTGGCTGCTGGAGCGGATCTGGACCGCGCTGGACGACGCCGACCGCATCGGGGCACGCGCCGCGCTCATGCTGATCGACCTCGACCGGTTCCGCTCGGTGAACGACACGCTCGGTCATCTGGCCGGGGACCGGCTGCTGCTCCAGATCGCCGACCGGCTGCGGCTCGCCCTGCCGCGTGGCGCCGAGGCCGCCCGGCTCGGCGGGGACGAGTTCGCCGTGTTACTCCCCGTCGCCGACTCCACCACGTCGGCGACGCGCGTTGCCCGCTCTCTCGTCACCGCCCTCAGCTCCCCGCTCGACCTGGACGGCCTCACCCTGGTCCTGGAGGCCAGCGCCGGTGTGGCCGTCTTCCCCGATCACGCCCTCGACGCCGAGGGGATGCTGCGCCGCGCCGACGTCGCCATGTACCAGGCGAAGCGGGACCGCACCGGCGTCGAGGTCTACGAGTCCAAGCGCGACTCCAACACCCCCGACCGCCTCGGCCTCCTCGGCGATCTGCGCCGGGCCCTCGACGCGCACGAGGTCCAGCTGCACTACCAGCCCAAGGTCCGCTTCGACGGACAGGTGGCCGGCCTGGAGGCCCTGGTCCGCTGGGTGCACCCCGAGCGCGGCAAGGTGCCGCCGGACGAGTTCATAGCGATAGCCGAGTCCTCCGGGCTGATGCCCCACCTCACCGAATACGTCCTGGAGACCGCGCTCGGCCAGGTCGCCCGATGGCGGGCACAGGGCCTGCGGGTCCCGGTCGCCGTCAACGTCTCCCCGCGCGACGTCCACACGCCCGGCTTCGCCGGCTCCGTCGCCGCGCGGCTGGCCCGGCACGGGGTCCCGGCCGGGGCGCTCCAGCTGGAGATCACGGAACACGTGCTGCTGGAGGACCCGCAGCGGGCCGCCGACACCCTCGCCGGGCTCACCGGGCACGGCGTGAAGATGTCCCTGGACGACTTCGGCACCGGGTACTCCTCCCTGGTGCACCTGCGCCGGCTGCCGGTCAGCGAGCTGAAGATCGACCGCTCCTTCGTGGCCCGGCTCGCCGTCGACACCGAGGACGCCGAGATCGTCCGCTGCACGGTGGACCTGGCCCATTCGCTGGGCCTGCTGGTCGTCGCCGAGGGCGTGGAGGACGACGAGACCTGGGAGCGGCTGCGGGACCTGGGCTGCGACGCGGTACAGGGCTGGCTGGTCGCCGCGGCGATGCCGCCCGACGAGACCACGGCCTGGCTGCTGGCCCGGGGTTCCCGTGGCTGGCAGCGGACCCCCGCGGCCCCCGCCGTGCTGCCCGCGGCCGAGTAGCCCCCGCTGCCCGCGGCCGAGTAGCACCCGCTCCGCGAGCCGCCGCCCCGCCCTTCTTCGCCACAGCCCGCGCCGAGGCCGTTCCACGCTCCGCGTGGCGCTCGTACCGCTCGGCGACACGCTGATCCTCCCGCGCGACGGCGGCACGGAAGCCGTCGCGTCCGGGATGCGCTTCGCCGCCGTGATCGTTGTGCTGATCAGCGCCGGTCCGCTCTTCTCGGCCCGAGCGCCGCGCCACGAGGTGCCCACCCGGGGCGCCGCACCGAGGGAGAAGCGCCATGTCACTGTTCGTGCCCAGGTTCGACGACACCGTACTGGTCAGGGACGATGTCTACCTGCTCGACGGCGAGGCCGAGGTGCTGTCCGGCGACGACGTGGTGACCGCCGGACGCGGTGACCTGGTCATCGTCCCGCCGGACCGCCCGCATTCCCCCAAGCTCTCGGCTCCGCTCGAGCAGGGGGCACCCCCATCGCCGCCGCACCCGGCACCACCGCCGACCTGCTCGTCGTCATCGCCCCGGGCGTCGAGCGCTTCGAGTACTTCCGCCACCTCCAGCGCGTCCGCCTGGGCGAGGCCCCAGCGGAGAGCCTGCTGGAGGTCCAGGAGCTGTACGACAACCACTTCCTGAAGAGCGCGGCCTGGGACGGCCGGCGCCGCTGAGGAGGGGCCCGGGGGAAACCGTTTCACGGGCATGGGGCCCCGCCCCCTAGGATTGGCCCCAAACCACACACACTCACCCCAGAGGATCGCTGCATGCCTGGCATCACGCGCGAGGAGGTCGCCCACCTCGCCCGGCTGGCGCGTCTGGAGCTGAAGCCCGAAGAACTCGATCACTTCGCAGGCCAGCTTGACGACATCATCGGCGCGGTCGCCCGCGTCAGCGAGGTCGCCGACCAAGACGTACCGCCGACCTCGCACCCGCTCCCGCTGACGAACGTCATGCGGCCGGACGAGGTCCGTCCCTCGCTCACCCCCGAGCAGGCGCTCTCCGGCGCCCCGGCCCAGGAGCAGCAGCGTTTCAAGGTGCCGCAGATCCTGGGGGAGGAGTGACCACCATGACGGACAACAACATCATCAAGCTCACGGCCGCGCAGATCGCCGAGAAGATCGCCTCCGGCGAGCTGACGGCGGTCGAGGTCACCGAGGCCCACCTGGCCCGGATCGAGGCCGTGGACGAGAAGGTCCACGCCTTCCTGCACGTGGACCGCGAGGGCGCTCTCGCCCAGGCCCGTGCCGTGGACGCCAAGCGCGAGCGCGGCGAGAAGCTCGGCCCGCTGGCCGGCGTCCCGCTCGCGCTCAAGGACATCTTCACCACCGAGGGCGTGCCCACGACCGCCGGCTCGAAGATCCTGGAGGGCTGGATCCCGCCGTACGACGCGACGCTCACCAAGCGGCTGAAGGCCGCCGATGTCGTCATCCTCGGCAAGACCAACATGGACGAGTTCGCCATGGGGTCCTCCACCGAGAACAGCGCCTACGGCCCGACCGGCAACCCCTGGGACCTCACCCGGATCCCGGGCGGTTCCGGCGGCGGTTCCTCCGCCGCGCTCGCCGCCTACGAGGCCCCGCTCGCCATCGGCACCGACACCGGCGGCTCCATCCGCCAGCCGGCCGCCGTCACCGGCACGGTCGGCGTGAAGCCGACGTACGGCGCGGTGTCCCGGTACGGCATGGTCGCCTTCTCCTCCTCCCTCGACCAGGGCGGGCCCTGCGCCCGTACGGTCCTGGACGCGGCCCTGCTGCACGAGGTGATCGCCGGCCACGACCCGCTGGACTCCACGTCCGTCGACGCCCCCGTCCCGCCGGTGGTCGAGGCCGCCCGCAACGGCAGCGTCGAGGGCATGCGCGTCGGCGTCGTCAAGCAGTTCCGCGGCGAGGGCTACCAGGCCGGCGTCATCCAGCGCTTCGACGAGTCGGTGGAGCTGCTCAAGGAGCTGGGCGCCGAGATCGTCGAGCTGGACTGCCCGTCCTTCGACCTCGCCCTGTCGGCGTACTACCTGATCGCCCCCTCCGAGTGCTCCTCCAACCTCGCCCGCTTCGACGGCCTGCGCTACGGCCTGCGGAGCGGCGACGACGGCACGCGCTCCGCCGAGGAGGTCACCTCCCTGACCCGCGAGGCCGGCTTCGGCCCCGAGGTCAAGCGCCGGATCATGCTCGGCACGTACGCGCTGTCGAGCGGGTACTACGACGCGTACTACGGCTCCGCGCAGAAGGTCCGCACGCTCATCACGCGGGACTTCGAGAAGGCCTTCGAGCAGGTCGACGTGATCGTCTCCCCGACGACCCCGACCACCGCCTTCCCGATCGGCGAGCGCGCCGACGACCCGATGGCGATGTACCTCGCGGACCTGTGCACCATCCCGACCAACCTGGCGGGCAACGCGGCCATGTCCCTGCCCTGCGGTCTCGCCCCGGAGGACAACCTCCCGGTGGGCCTGCAGATCATCGCCCCCGCGCTGAAGGACGACCGGCTGTACAAGGTGGGCGCCGCCGTCGAGGCCGCCTTCGTGGAAAAGTGGGGTCACCCGCTGCTGGAGGAGGCACCGTCGCTGTGAGCAAGCTGTCGAAGGCCAAGGACTTCAAGAAGTCCAAGTCCGGTACGTACCTGTCCATGGCCGCCACCGCGTTCGGCGCGGTCGGCGCCGCGAAGCAGATCAAGAAGGCCCGCGCCGAGAACGACACGCTGAGGCTCGTCGACGCCGTCGTCACCGCCGCAGGCATCGTCACCGGCCTCGCCATCCTCTACCGCGAGCTGAAGCGGTTGGGCGACGACGACGTCCTGCTGGGCTGAGAGGGAAGTTTTCACCGTGACCACCACGACCGACCTGGTGTCGTACGAGGACGCGCTGGCGGCGTACGACCCCGTCATGGGCCTTGAAGTCCATGTCGAACTCGGCACCAAGACCAAGATGTTCTGCGGCTGTTCGACGGCGCTCGGCGCCGACCCGAACTCCCAGACCTGCCCCGTCTGCCTCGGCCTGCCCGGCGCGCTCCCGGTCGTCAACGCGACCGGCGTCGAGTCCGCCATCAAGATCGGTCTCGCGCTGAACTGCGAGATCGCCGAATGGTGCCGCTTCGCCCGGAAGAACTACTTCTATCCGGACATGCCGAAGAACTTCCAGACCTCCCAGTACGACGAGCCGATCGCCTTCAACGGCTACCTCGACGTGCAGCTGGAGGACGGCGAGGTCTTCCGCGTGGAGATCGAGCGCGCCCACATGGAGGAGGACACCGGCAAGTCGACGCACGTCGGCGGCGCCACCGGCCGTATCCACGGCGCGTCCCACTCCCTGCTGGACTACAACCGCGCCGGCATCCCGCTCATCGAGATCGTCACCAAGCCGATCGTGGGCGCCGGCGAGCGCGCCCCCGAGGTGGCGAAGGCGTACGTCCGCGAGCTGCGCGAGGTCATCCGCGCCCTCGGCGTGTCCGAGGCCCGCATGGAGATGGGCCAGATGCGCTGCGACGTGAACCTGTCGCTGATGCCCAAGGGCGCCGACAAGTTCGGCACCCGGAGCGAGACGAAGAACGTCAACTCCCTGCGCTCGGTGGAGCGTGCGGCCCGCTACGAGATCATGCGCCACGCGGCCGTGCTCTCCGGCGGCGGCACGATCGTCCAGGAGACCCGCCACTTCCACGAGGACACCGGGTCCACGACCTCGGGCCGCGTGAAGGAGGAGGCCGAGGACTACCGGTACTTCCCGGAGCCCGATCTGGTCCCCGTCGCGCCCTCGCGCGAGTGGGTCGAGGAGATCCGCGCGGCCCTGCCCGAGCTGCCGCTGGCCCGCCGTACCCGCCTGCTGGCGGAGTGGGGCATCTCCGCCACCGACATGCAGGCGATCCTGAACGCCGGCGCGCTGGACCTGATCGTCGCCACGATCGACGCCGGTGCCGACGCGGCCGCCGCCCGCAAGTGGTGGATGGGCGAACTCGCGCGCAGCGCCAACGAGTCCGGCACGGCGCTGGACGAGCTGGCGATCACCCCGCGGCAGGTGGCCCGGGTCACCGAGCTGGTCGCCAAGGGGGACCTGAACGACAAGCTGGCCCGCCAGGTCATCGAGGGCGTTCTCGCGGGCGAGGGCACCCCGGACGAGGTGGTGGACAAGCGCGGACTGAAGGTCGTCTCGGACGAGGGCGCGCTGACCGCCGCCGTCGAGGAGGCCATCGCCGGCAACCCGGCCATCGCGGACAAGATCCGTGGCGGCAAGGTGGCCGCGGCCGGCGCCCTGGTCGGCGCGGTCATGAAGGCCACCCGCGGCCAGGCCGACGCGGCCCGCGTCAAGGAGCTGATCCTGGACAAGCTGGGCGTCAGCGAGGGCTGATCCCACCCGCGTACGGCCCCGGAGACACGCTCTCCGGGGCCGTACGGCTTTTGTGCGGTGGCGGTGGCGGTGGCGGTGGCGGTGGCGGTGGCTGTGGGTGCCGTACGGCTCTTACGCCCGGCGTCCCACGACCCGTACGAATCCCAGCGAGCGCCCCTCGTCCACGCGGAGCATCTCCGCGGACCGGCCCGCCATGCGGACGTGCAGGTCGTCGGCGCTCTCCTCGGTGACGACGTCGCACCACCGCAGCCAGTCCCGCCAGCCGTCCTCCAGCCAGTCGGCGGTCTCGACCTGGACGGCGCCGCTGCGGGTCCAGTGGCGCCGCCACCAGCCGGCGGTGTGGAAGCACCAGAAGGCGGGCTCCCACCAGGGCCTGAGGTGCTCCGGCGGCTCGACCCCCGCAGGTTCCTCGCTGAGCGCCGGGACGACGACCCCGATCCGCCCACCCGGCTTCAGCAGCCGGGCCAGCGACGGCAGATACAGGTCGTCGGTGCCGAAGTACTGGTAGGCGTCGATGGAGACGATCGCGTCGAAGGACCCTTCGGCGAACGGCAGGTCGTGGGCCTCGGCGCGCACGGGCAGCACCCGGTCGGCGACGCCCGCCTCGGCGAGCCGTACGGCGTTGTCGTCGGGGTCCACCCACAGGTCGGCGGCGGTGACCTGGAGGTCGTACTCGCGGGCCAGGAAGATCGAGGTCATCGCCCGCCCGCAGCCCAGGTCGAGCACGCGCGCGCCCGGCGGCAGCGCGTCCAGCCCCAGCGCGGGGGCCAGCCACTCCAGCAGCCACAGCGCGTGCGGGCCCATCTGGTTGTCGATGGTCCAGCGGGCGTCGTAGCCGTTGCTGCGGGGGTAGCGCGGGTGGGTGACGCGGCGGGTGAGCGCGTCCGGTGTGTGCGGTGTCCTGTTCACAATCGACCATCCCTAGCAGCCGGGAGGGCCGCCCCGCAGCGGGTTTTCGCCGCGTGGGAGGTACGCTCGCCCGCCATGAGGGGAAGCACCGAATCCGCTGTCGAGCCCGCGCTGCCCGCGATAACGGAGGCCGCCGAAGAACCGGAAGCCGCCGGGGACACCGATGAGCACGCCGGGGACGCCGAGGATCACCCCGGGGACGCCCGGCGGGCCCGCTGGGTCGCCGTCGCCACCGGGGCGCTGCTGACCTGCGCGGGGCTGGCCGCCGCGCTGCTGAGGTCCGCCGGTACCGCCCCGGCGCTCGTGCCCGCCGCCTACGCCCTCGGCGCCGCCGTGTGCGCGTCCGCGGCGGTGCTGGGCGCCAAGGGCCGTACCCGCAGGGCCTTGTGGTCGCTGATCGCAGGAACGATGATCATGGCGCTCGGGGACCAGTTCGACTGACGTGTTCTCGCCGTGCCGGCCTGGTCCCGGCGGACGGACTGCGGGAAGGAAGTGCGACTCCATGTACGCGACATCACTCGGTGACGACGGCGCCGAACTGCGGCCCCTGGAGGTGTGGCACGCCGGGGAGCTGCTGGAGAACATCGACCGGGGACGGGAGTTCATCGGCCGGCACATAGGGCTCGCGGACGTGGTGTCCGATCTCGACGGGGCCCGCGCCTGGCTGAAGTCGTACGCCGACAAGCGCGCCGCCGACGCCGGCAGCGTGCACGGGATCTGGCTGGACGGCAAGCTCGTCGGCGGGCTGCTGTTCCGCGTCTGGGACACCCCGAACGGGGTCTGCGAGGCCGGCTGCTGGCTGGAGCCGGGCGCGGCCGGGCGCGGACTGGTCACGCGCGGCATGCGGCTGCTGCTCGACTGGGCCTTCGAGGAGCGCGGCATGCACCGGGTGGAATGGCAGGTGTCCTCGGCCAACGAGCCGAGCATCAACGTGGCCCGCCGGCTCGGCATGACCCGCGAGGGCGTGCTCCGCGAGAACTTCCCGCACCGGGGGGTGCGCACCAGCACCGAGATCTGGGCGGTGCTGGCACCCGAGTGGCGTGCGGCACGCGCGCGTACCGCGCGAAACGATCATTAAGAGACCTCTCAGACAGCGTCCGTACGGTGCCGGGCATGGCAACGAAGACAGCGGAAGGCGCCGAGCCCGCCGGCACCGGGCCCGGTACCGAGGCGCACCAGGACGACGACACGACGACGGCCCCGGGAGGAACGGGGGTCGTGAAGGAGACCGAGGAGACCGGGGAGGCCGGGCAACCCGGGGAGACCGAGGACGCCGGTGACGCCGGTGACTCCGAGGGCGCCGGGGAAGGCGAGGCGGGCGGTGCCGGTGGCAAGGTGCCCTCCGGGGTCGGCCAGGGCGCCGGTGCCGTCGTCTCCGCCGCGCTGGGCCTGGTCTCGCTCACCGGCGGCTGGATCGGCACCGTCGCCTCCACCCGCGAGCAGCTCATCGGCCAGCTGCGGACGTCCACCGGCGCGAGCGTCGGCACCCAGCTCAAGGAGGTCTACGGCGACGCCTGGCACACCACCGCCCTGTGGGCCGGGCTGTTCGCGCTGGCCGCGCTGATCACCGCCGTGGTCGTGCTGGTCCGGCCCGCGTTCGGCGCCCCGGGCCGCCCGCAGGCCGCCTGGATCAGGTCGGTGGCCTGGGCGGGCCTCTCGCTCGGCGTCGTAGGCCTGCTGCTGGCCGTCCTCAAGTACTCCGACGCCCTGCTGGCCGTGCCCTCCGCCGGCTGAGCGGACGAGGGTCCCAGGGGATCCCAGGGGCCTTAGGGCATCCGCACGCACGCGGGCGCCCTAAGGCCCCTTACGCGCGCCTACGGCCCGCCGGACGCGCGAAGATGCGGAACTCTCCCGATGCGGCGGACCGGCCGCGGGACGAGGGTGGGAGGCGTCGCGAAAAGCGGCACCCGCCGCCGAATCCCCGGAGGGATCCGCCATGTACGAGCTCGAACTGCACCGCCTCCGCTCCGCCGAGCTGCGCCGCACGGCCCGGGAGGAGCGCCTGGCCCGCGAGGTCGTCCGCTCCCGCCGCGCCGCCCGCCGCGGGCGATCCGGCAACGCCGCCCCGGCCGCCGAGTCGCATACCGGCGGCTCCCGGCGGAACGGGCTGCCGCACACCGCGTGACGACGGGGGAGCGAAGCGGCCGGACGGGGGACGGCCGCTCCCGGTCCCAGGGTCGTAGGGCTTCCCGGCGAAGCCCTACGACCCTTCCGGCCGTCAGTACGACCATCACACGGGACCTGTGGAAAACCAGTGCCGGGCCCTCGGGACCTCGTGCGATGCTCGGGCCCGTGGAGACCAGGTCCGTCAGTCCCGTGTTCGTCGGCCGCACCGCCGAGTTGGCCACGCTGCACGACGCGCTCGCCCGCGCCGACGCCGCCGAGCCGCAGGCGCTGCTGCTCGGCGGCGAGGCAGGCGTGGGCAAGACCCGCCTCGTGGAGGAGTTCGCCGCGGCCGCCGCCGGCCGCGGCGCGGTCGTCGCCGTCGGCGGCTGCGTGGAGATCGGCGCCGACGGGCTGCCGTTCGCCCCCTTCTCCGCCGCGCTGCGGGCCCTGCGCGACGCCCTGCCCGAGGAGTTCGGCGCCGCCGCGGCCGGCCAAGAGGAGGAACTGGCCCGGCTGCTGCCCGACCTCGGCGAGGCCGGCGCCGGCCGCCACGACGAACAGGGCATGGCCCGGCTGTTCGAACTCACCGCCCGGCTGCTGGAGCGGGTCGCCACCGCCCACACCGTCGTCCTGGTCCTGGAGGACCTGCACTGGGCCGACGCCTCCACCCGCCACCTGCTCGCCTATCTGCTGCGCACCCTGCGCGCCGGCCGCCTCCTCGTCCTGGCCAGCTACCGCAGCGACGACATCCACCGCCGCCACCCGCTGCGCCCCCTGCTCGCCGAACTGGACCGGCTGCGCACCGTCCGCCGGATCGAACTCGCCCGCTTCACCCGCGAGGAGGCCTGCCGCCAGATCGCCGGCATCCTCGCCGCCGAACCCGACCCCGCCCAGGTCGACGAGATCTACGCCCGCTCCGACGGCAACGCCTTCTTCATCGAGGAACTCGCCGTCGCCGCCTGCCAGGGCAACTGCGCCGGCCTCACCGACTCCCTGCGCGACCTGCTCCTGGTCCGGGTGGAGGCGCTGCCCGAGAGCGCCCAGCGGGTCGCCCGGATCGTCGCCGAGGGCGGCTCCACGGTGGAGTACCGGCTGATCGCCGCCGTGGCCCGGCTGGCCGAGGACGACCTCATCGAGGCGCTGCGGGCCGCCGTCGGCGCCAACATCCTCACCGTCACCCCCGCCGGCGACGGCTACCGCTTCCGGCACTCCCTGGTCCGCGAGGCCGTCGCCGACGACCTGCTGCCCGGCGAACGCTCCCGGCTCAACCGCCGCTACGCCGAGGCCCTGGAGGCCGATCCCGCGCTCGTCCCCGCCGACGCCCGGGTGATGCGCCTGGCCAGCTACTGGTACCACGCGCACGACGCCGCCAAGGCCCTGCCCGCCGTCCTCGCCGCCGCCGTCGTCGCCCGCCGCCGGCACGCCTACACCGAACAACTCGGTCTGCTGGAACGGGCGATGGAGCTGTGGGACAACGCGCCCGCGGAGGTGCGCGCCGCCCTGCGCCCGGTCGACTACGCGGAGGTCTTCCCCCCGTGCGGCTGCGACCCGGCCACCACCCCGCTGCGCTACCTCGACCTGATGGCCGAGGCCGCGGTGGCGGGCCGCTTCGGCGGGGAACGGGAACGCGCCCTGAAGATCACCAAGCGGGCGCTGCGCCTGCTGGAGGAGGACCCGGACCCGCTGCGCGCCGCGTGGTTCTGGGTCCAGCGCTCCCGGCTGGTGCAGGCCCAGGCCCGCGGCGACGGCTGGCAGGAACTGGCCACCGCGCAGGAACTGGTGCGCGGCCTGCCGCCGTCCGAGGTGCACGCCGAGGTGCTGGCGGTCGTCGCCAACTGGTCGATGCAGCACCGGCCCGGCCCCGAGGCACTGGCCGCCGCCGAACGGGCCGTGGAGTACGCGCGCATGGTGGGCGCCCGCGAGACCGAACTGCACGCCCTGCTCACCCTGGGCGGGCTGACGGTGGAGGCCGGCGACCCGGAGGCGGGCCTGGCGCAGATGCGGCAGGTGCTGCGGGACACCCTGGCGGAGGGCGTGCACCCGGTCGCCGGCCGCGCCTATGTCAACCTGCCGTCCGCGCTGCGCAGCGTCGGCCGGGACCGCGAGGCCGTCCCGCTGCTGCGCGAGGGCATCGAGTTCTGCCGCCGGTACGGACTGCTGGACTCCGGGGCCTGGGCCTGGGGCAACCTGTCCGAGGCGCTCTACGCGCTCGGCCGGTGGGACGAGGCCGCCGAGGCCGCCGCGCACGCCACCCGCGTCGGCCACAGCGCCAAGCCCCGGGCCGGGGGCGCCCTGCGCCTGGCCCACCTCGCCCTGGCCCGCGGCGACCTCGCCGAGGCCGCCCGGCAGCTCGCCACCGCCCGCTCCTGGTACGGCACCCACGACCCGCGGCCCCAGCAGTCCCTGCCGCTGGCCCGCACCGCCGTCGGCATAGCCGCCGCCGAGGGCAGGATCGAGGACGCCCGCGCGCTCCTCCTGCCGGTCCTGGACGCCGGTTTCCCGCCCGGCACCCACCGGTACGGCTGGCCGCTGCTGCTGGCCGCCGCCACCGCCGAGGCCGACGCCCGCACCCTGCCCGCCGCCCGGCCCGGCCGCACCGAGATCCTGGACCGCCTCTTCACGGCCGTACGGACGCTGACCACCGGCGTTCCCCTGTGGCAGGCCTACGGCCGGTGGGCCCGGGCCGAACTGCTGCGCGCCGAGGGCCGGGACACCGCCGGGACCTGGGCCCCGGTGGTCGGCGCCTTCGAGTGCCTGGACCGCCCCTACGACCTCGCCCGGGTCCGGCACCGCCTGGCCGGGGCGCTGCTGGCCGAGGGCGGCGACGACGAGCGCGACCGCGCCGTGGAACTGCTCCGGCTGGCCGCGGCCGTCGCCGCCCACCTGAAGGCCCGCCCGCTCGCCGACGCCGTCGCCCGGCTCGCCCAGCGGGCCCGGCTCACCCTCGGCGGCGGCAAGCGGCAGGACCCGGCCGCCGACCCGGCCGCCGCGTTCGGTCTCACCAGCCGGGAGCGGGATGTCCTCGGCCTGGTCGCGGCCGGCCGTACCAACCGCCAGATAGCCGAGGAGCTGTTCATCTCGCCGAAGACCGCGAGCGTCCACGTCTCCAACATCCTGGGCAAGCTCGGCGTCTCGGGCCGGGGCGAGGCGGCGGCGGTGGCGCACCGGCTGGGCCTGCCCGTGGCCGGGACGCTCGCTGCCGAACCGTCCGGGTGAGACCTACGCTGGAGAAAACCGGCAACGAGGGGGAGCCGTGTTCAACGTCTTCGAGGATCTGTTCGCACCGGGCCGCAAACACACCCGGGACGAACTCAACCGTCTGGAACTGTCCCGCGAGGACGTCGGGGACAACGACCCCGGCCGCGGCCCCATAGACCTGGCCTCCGGCAAGGCGGTCATACGGCTGTCCCCGCCCGCACCCTCCGACGAGGAGCCCGGGTCCGAGCCCGGCTGACCCCGGCTGACCCCGATCGGCGGGCCGGCGGCCCGGCTCAGCGGACGCGGAGCTCCAGCACCCGGTCGTCCTCCTTGCCGGGCTCGCCCCGGCCGTCCGTGTTGCTGGTCACCAGCCAGAGCCGGCCGTCGCCCGCCGGGGCCACCGTGCGCAGCCGGCCGTAGGAGCCGGTGAGGAACGCCTGCGGGGCGGCCGAGGCCGAGGCGCCGTCCAGCGGGATGCGCCACAGACGCTCGCCGCGCAGTCCCGCCATCCAGATCGCGCCCTTCACCTGGGCGATGCCACTGGGGGAGGCCTCGTCGGTGTGCCACTGGGCCACCGGGTTCTGGAAACCGGCGTCGGAGGAGCGGCCCTCCGCCTTCGGCCAGCCGTAGTTGCCGCCCGGCTTGATCGCGTTCAGCTCGTCCCAGGTGTCCTGCCCGAACTCCGCGGCGAACAGCCGCTGATGACCGTCCCAGGCCAGCCCCTGGACATTGCGGTGGCCGTAGGAGTACACGACGGAGCCGGGGAAGGGGTTGCCGGGTGCCGGTTCGCCGTCCGGGGTCATCCGGAGGATCTTCCCGCCGAGCGAGGACCGGTCCTGCGCCAGGCCCCGCTGCCCGGTCTCGCCGGTGCCCGCGTACAGCATGCCGTCCGGCCCGAACGCGATCCGGCCGCCGTTGTGGATGGTGCCCTTGGGGATGCCCTTGAACACCGTGTCGGGAGCGCCCAGCCGCTCACCGGCCGGTTCGCGCTCGTCGTAGCGGAGACGGACGATCCGGTTGTCCGAGGCCGAGGTGAAGTAGGCGTAGATCATGTGGTCCGAGGCGTAGCCGGGGGACAGGGCGATGCCCAGCAGTCCGCCCTCGCCGGCCGGGGAGACCCCGGAGACCGTGCCCAGCACCGTCGTCCGGCCGGTCTTCGCGTCGACCCGGCTGATCGTGCCCTCGTCCCGGGAGGAGACCAGCAGATCACCGCCGGGCAGCGCGGCCAGCCCCCAGGGTGACTTCAGCCCCTCGGCCACCGTGCGCAGCACCCTCGCCGACCCCTTGGCGGGCGCGGCCGGCCCGGTGCCTTGGGAGGCGGCGGACCCCGCGGAGGCCGTGGCGGCCGGTGTCCGCTCCGGCGCGTCGCCGCCCCCCGAGGAGCAGCCGGCCGTGAGCAGCAGGGCGGACACGGCCAGCACGGCCGGTACGGCTCGACGTCGCACGATCACGGTCCCTCCCGGACGCTCCGAAACGGCGGCCCCACGACGGCCCCACCCCGCACGCTACTCCCGCGCCCCGCACGACGGTTGCCGCACGGCGGGGGTGGTGCGCGGCGGTCGGTGGTTGTCGTGCGGCGGAGGTGGTGTGCGGTCGGTGGGAACTCAGTCCCAGGAACCCTGCGCCGCCGGCAGCCGGGCCACCTCCGCCAGGTCCTCGTCGGTCAGCCGCAGCCCCGCCGCCCCCGCGTTCTCCGCGGCCCAGCGCGCCTGCTTGGTGCCCGGCAGCGCGATCACATGACGGCCCTGCGCCAGCACCCAGGCCAGCGCCACCTGGGCCGGGGTGACCTCCTCGCCGTGCCGCCGGGCTATGCGCCGCAGCCCCACGACGATCGGCTGGTTGGCCGCCATCATCTCGGCCGTGAACCGGGGATGCCGGGCGCGCACGTCGTCCGGCTCGAAACCCTCGCCCGGCGTCAGCGTGCCGGTCAGGAAGCCGTTGCCCAGCGGCATCGCCGCGAGGAACCCCACCCCGCGCGCCTCACACCACGGCAGCAGCTCCCGCAGCGCCTCCGGCGACCACACCGACAGCTCCGCCTGCACCGCGCTCACCGGGAACACCTGCTGGATCCGCTGCAACCGGCGCAGCGTCGCGTCGTACAGCCCGGCGCCCGAGCGGCGCGCGCCGCGCGCCCCCAGCGCACACAGGCCCAGCGCCCGCACCTTCCCGGCCCGCACCAGGTCGGCCATCGCGCCCCACGTCTCCTCGACGGGCACCTCCGGGTCGGGACGGTGCAGCTGGTACAGGTCGATCACGTCCGTCTGGAGCCGGCGCAGCGAGGCGTCGCAGGCCCGCCGCACATAGCCGGGACGGCCGTTGGCCACGATGTGCTGCTCGCCCACCAGCAGCCCCACCTTCGTGGCCACGAAGGCGTCCCGGCGCCGCTCCCTGAGCACCCGGCCCAGCAGCAGCTCGTTGGTGAACGGGCCGTACATGTCCGCGGTGTCCAGCAGGTCCGACCCCAGATCCAGCGCCCGGTGCACGGCTTTGACCGACTCCTCACCCCGCTGCCGGGATCCGGTGTACGCCCAGCTCATCGGCATGCATCCGAGTCCGACGGCCCCCACCGCGAGTCCCCCCGCGCCGATCGTCCTGCGCTCCACCTGCTCGTGAACCTCCCTCTGCCCGGCCACCAACCTAACCTCTGCGCGTGCGCGGCCCTGACATAGCCTCCTGGCATGAGTGCAGAGGTCTGGCTTCCTATTCCGCCCGAGGAGATCGAGGGCCTGCCGGAGGGGCTCCGTTATCTGTTCTGGGACGGCGGCGCGGACGGTGACCAGCCGTTTCCCGGCGACCCGGCGCGGTGCGCGGTGTACGTGGTGCCGTACATGAAGCGGCTGTCGGTCCGGGTGGGCCCGCTGGCGCATCTGACCAACGTCCGGGTCGTCCAGACGCTCACCGCCGGCGTCGACGACATCACCGCACGGCTTTCGGACATCGCGCCGGGCGTACGCCTGTGCAACGCGCGGGGCGTGCACGAGACCAGCACGGCCGAGCTGGCGCTCACCCTGACCCTCGCCGCGCTGCGCGGCATCCCGGAGTTCGTCCGCGCCCAGCGGCAGGGGCGCTGGGTGGGCGGATTCCATCCGTCCCTCGCCGACAAGAGCGTGCTGATCGTCGGGTACGGGTCCATCGGCGCCGCCATCGAGGACCGGCTCGTGCCCTTCGAGGTCGCGCGGGTCGCACGGGTCGCACGCTCCGGTCGCACGGTAGCGCGCGGTCCCGTGCACCCGATAGCCGATGTGCCCTCCCTGCTTCCGCACGCGGATGTCGTGATCCTGTGCACCCCCCTCACGGAGGACACCCGGGGACTCGTGGACGCGGACTTCCTCGCCGGGATGAAAGACGGGGCGCTGCTCGTCAACGTCGCGCGCGGAGCCGTGGTGGACACCAAGGCGCTCCTCGCCGAACTGGAACGGGGCCGGATCACGGCGGCCCTGGACGTGACGGACCCCGAGCCGCTGCCCCCCGGCCACCCCCTGTGGCAGGCGCCGGGCGTGCTGATCAGCCCGCATGTGGGCGGGCCCTCCTCGGCCTTCCTGCCGCGCGCCAAGCGGCTGATCGCCGACCAGCTGACCCGGTTCGTGAACCACGAACCCTTGCGGAACGTGATCCTTACGACCGGTCCAGAAACGGCGGGAGCAACCGGGCGCTAGGCGCCTTCCGGCACCCTCCGCAATCTTTCGGACGCGTCCTGTACCGGCATACGCCCTGGTCGTCACGGAGCGTAGAGACGCTATGTCGCTGAGTGACGATCCTGGTGTATCGTCCCGGGCAGGGGCTGCGCCGCTGACGTCGGCGCCGGGGATGGACATTTCAGATTTGTGAGGGGGGCGACGGGCGATGCACGGCCTATGGACGAACGATCCGACGCGGCGGAGCCGCCGACGGCGACCCTGGCGCACGGCCGCGCGCAGGCGCGGCCACCACACCAGCCACCACAACCACCGCCAGCGCAGGTACAGCGGCCGTCGCCGGCCGGCGTACCCGGCGCAGCGGGACCGTCAGGACCGGGGAACGGCACGCACCGGGAGGCCGCGGTGAGCGCCCCGACCTCGGTGACGACCCCCCCGGACAGCGCGGTGCGCGCACCGCACCCGCACGTGGCGCCGCCGTCGCGCCGGCCGGTGGCCGGCGAGAACCGGCGCCTGGTCGAGCAGCTCGTCCTCGCCCTGGTCTGCGCGGCCTACGCCGGCGGATCCGCCTTCGGCTGGGGCTCGGACCGGGTCGCGGACGTGATGGGCGACTTCGGGCTGAGCGCGGCGGCCGCGGCCGCCGCCGTCTCCTGCTTCCTGTACGCCCGCGGTCCACGCGTCCGCTTCCGGTCCGCGTGGCTGCTGTTCGCCCTGTCGGCGACGATGAGCTCGCTGGGCAACGCGGTCTGGGGCTGGTACGAGGTCGCGCTGGACGCGCCCGTGCCCAGCCCCAGCTACGCCGACCTGTTCTTCCTGTGCTTCGCGCCGCCCGCCATCGTGGGACTGCTGGTGCTCGCCAAGCGGCCGGCGAGCAGAGCGGGCTGGATCTGTCTGGGGCTGGACGCCTGGCTGATCGGCGGCTCGCTGCTCACCCTCTCATGGAGCCTCGCGCTCGCCCAGGCGGCCCGCATCGACGGGTCGAGCGTGGCCCACGCCGCGCTGTCGCTGGCGTACCCGCTGCTCGACATCGCCCTGATCAGCATGGTGCTGGCGCTGCACTTCCGCCGGGCCCCGGGCAACCGTACGGCGGTGAACACCGCGATCGGCGCGCTGGCGCTGACCGTGCTGTGCGACGCGCTGTTCACCTCGCCGCTGCTGCACAGCAGCTACCGCTCCGGGCGGCTGCTGGACGCGGGCTGGTTCGCCGGTTCCCTGCTGCTCGCCTACGCCCCCTGGGCCTCTCCCCGGCGGCAGAGCGGGCCGCAGGCGCACACGCCCGGCGGGCACACGCGCGTGGTCCACGAACACGTGCCGGGCCAGCGCGGCACGGGCCAGTGGAGCACGGACCAGTGGAGCACGCATCAGCGGAGCGCGGGGCAGTGGAGCGCCGGCCAGTGGGACACGGGGCACCACCCCGCACCCCCGCTGCCCGCGCCGGGCGGCGAGCACCTCCGGTACCCGGCCGGCCGGCCGCTCACCGGCTCCCTCGCCGCGCTCACCCCGTACCTCGCCGCGGCCGTGTGCACCCTGGGGATCCTGTACAACGTCCTCAACGGCCGCAGGCCCGACCACGTCGTGCTGATCACGGCGGGCGCCGTGGTGCTGGCGCTCGTCATCCGGCAGGGCATCATGCTGCTGGACAACATCACCCTCACCCAGGAACTGGCGCAGAAGGAGAACCACTTCCGCTCCCTGGTGCAGGGCTCCAGCGACGTCATCATGATCGCCGCGCCCAACGGCGTCCTGCGCTACGTCTCCCCGGCCGCCGCCGGGGTGTACGGCCGGCCCGCCGAGGACCTGGTGGGCACCGAGCTGGCCGCCCTCATCCACCCGGAGGACCTGGGCCGCGTGGTGCACGAGGTGCGCCGCTTCCTGGCCGCGAACCCGGTGGAGGAGCCCACCACGCGCATCGAGTGCCGGTTCCGCTCCGGCGACGGCGGCTGGCTCAACGTCGAGTCGACCGTCAACCGCCACCACGGCGGGCTGATCTTCAACAGCCGGGACGTGACCGAGCGGGTCCGCCTCCAGGCGCAGTTGCAGCACAACGCCGAGCACGACCCGCTGACCGACCTGCCCAACCGCGCGCTGTTCACCCGGCGCGTGCAGCAGGCCCTGGCCGGCCGCCGGGCCACCGACCGGGGCGCCGCGCTGCGCGGTACGGCGGTGCTCTTCATCGACCTGGACGGGTTCAAGGCGGTCAACGACACGATCGGGCACCAGGCCGGGGACGAGCTGCTCATCCAGGCCGCCCGCAGACTCCAGGAAGCGGTCCGGCAGGGCGACACCGCCTCCCGGCTGGGCGGTGACGAGTTCGCGGCCCTGATCGTCGGCGACGGCACCCGGGACCGGGCCGCCCGGGAGCGGAACATCCTGGAGCTGGCCGACCGGCTGCGGGTGGCCCTCTCCCAGCCGTACGTCATCGACGGCAACGACGTCCGGGTGGCCGCCTCCATCGGCGTCGCCTTCGCCGAACCGGGCCTGGGGGCGGGCGAGTTGCTGCGCAACGCCGACCTGGCGATGTACCGCGCGAAGTCGGCCGGAAAGGGCCGGGTCGAGCTGTACAAACCGCAGATGCAGCAGGACGTCGTCCGCAAGGCGGAGCTGGCCACGCGCCTGCGCGCCGCGCTGCACGACGGCGAGTTCACGCTGCTGCACCAGCCGGTGGTGTGCCTGGAGAGCGGCCGGATCACGACCGTCTCCGCGCAGGCCCGCTGGCGCTCCTCGCAGGGGGTGCTGTTCACCCCGGCGGAGTTCCTGCGGGTGGCCGACGACGCCGACAAGACCGCCGAGCTGGACCGCTGGATCCTCCAGCAGGCCGTGCAGCAGGCGGCCGAGCGGGTCGCCGCCGGGGTCGCCGTACCGGTCACGGTCCGGATGAGCGCCCGGCGGCTGCTGGACCGCTCGTCCCCGCTCGGCTCGGTGGAGGCGCTGCTGACCCGGCACGGGCTGCCGCCCGGCGCGCTGGTCGTGGAGCTGTCCGACACCGACCCCCGCGTGTCGCTGGACGAGCTGGAACGGCGGCTGACCGCGCTCAGCCGGCTCGGGGTGCGGATCGCCCTGGACGGCTTCGGCAGCGGCTACGCGGCCATCACGGCCCTGCGGCGGCTGCCCGTGGACATCCTCAAGCTCGACCGCGGCCTGGTCGAGGGCGTGGTGGAGTCCGCGCGGCTGTACAAGATCACCAGTGGTCTGCTGCGGATCGCCGGCGATCTGGGCCTGCAGTCGGTGGCCGAGGGCGTCGACCTGCCCGAGCAGGTGGTCGCGCTGCGGGCCATGGGCTGCACCCACGGCCAGGGCATGGCGTTCGCCGGTCCGCTGGACGAGTACCGGCTGCGCCGGGCGCTCGGTTCCGGCCACTACCCGGTGCCGCACGCCCCGGCCGAACCCGCGTTCGCGGGCAGCGCGAGGGAGCCGAACGGCGTCTACACGGGGGGAGTTCCCGCCGTCTTCGGAGGCGGCGGCGCCCTTCGCTCACATGCTGAGACGCCCGTCCCACCCACTTGACACGTGGTGCGTGCCGGGGGGAGGGTCAGTTCCATGCGCACCCGAATTCTCGTACTTGGACAGCGCGTCGGCTGAGCTGGGACCCACCGGAGGACCATCCGGAATCCCCAGCGACCTCACCGGCGCGCTCCCCTCGCTTGCCTTGTGGCACGAGGGGTTTTTTGTTGCACGAGTGCCCTTCGTGCAGCGCCCCAGATCCGCCCGAACCTCGCAAAAACCCTCAGCATCGAGAAGAGAATGCCGATGACCGAGCAGGCCACCGGGGCCCACCATCCGCAGCCGCGGCCCCGTTCCGGAGGACAGCAG